>NZ_JBFUIU010001789.1:0-501 GCF_056401695.1 Variovorax sp. P4_D9 | reverse complement strand
GTTCATCGCCTTGCACATGATGTAGCTCAGGATCGCACCCGAGGAGCCCACCAGCGAGCCCGCCACGATCAGCATCGCGTTGTTCAGGCTGAAGCCGATGCCCGCGGCCGCCCAGCCCGAGTAGCTGTTGAGCATCGACACCACCACCGGCATGTCGGCGCCGCCGATCGGGATGATGATCAGCACGCCCATGACAAACGCCAGCAGCACCATCGCGAGGAAGGCGGGCCAGCTCTCGGTCGCCATGTACAGGAGGCCGAGCCCAATGGTCAGCAGGCCCAGCACCAGGTTCAGCATGTGCTGGCCCTTGAACTGCACCGGCGCGCCCTGGAACAGGCGGAACTTGTACTTGCCCGAGAGCTTGCCGAAGGCAATCACCGAGCCGCTGAAGGTGATCGCGCCGATGGCCGCGCCCAGGAACAGTTCCAGCCGGTTGCCCGCCGGAATGGCGTAGCGCAGGAAGCCGTCGATGATGGCCGCCCCTTCGGGCGTGTTGACGCC
>NZ_JBFUIU010001788.1:0-502 GCF_056401695.1 Variovorax sp. P4_D9 | reverse complement strand
GAACAAAACTGATGCGGTCAGCCAATGGGCTGCGGCGTTGGCCGAGCGTCGCGGCTACTGGCGAGCGATCGTCGCCATCGCTGCCAAGAATGCCCGCATGGCCTGGGCCGATGCCGGCATGACCCATTTGGTCGGCCACTCAAACCATCGAATCGAGGAATTGCATGAACAGATTTAACTGATTTCCACCGTCGCTTGACGGCTCGCAGTGATGAAACAAGGTTGGACCTGCGCGGGGTGTGCCTGGAAAAAGTGAGGAGACGGCACCCCACCGTTCTCGATAGGCGAACGAGGCCCCCGCGCGCGTCTTTCATCAGGGTCCGCAGCCATACACGTGCTGCATCAATGACCGTTTGTAGTTCAGCCAGTCCGCACCTTGTCTTCTTACGTCACAGTTGCCGCCGCCCGGCTGATCGGCGCGTCATATCGCGACGTCACATCCAATTCGCAGTGGCGACCCCCTCCCCACGAGGACCGTCAAGGCCGAGCATCGCTTGCGTTC
>NZ_JBFUIU010001787.1:0-502 GCF_056401695.1 Variovorax sp. P4_D9 | reverse complement strand
GCACCTCCTCGACCAGGCGCTTGATCGAGACGACCTCGGGGCGGACCTCCAGCTTGCCGGCCTCGATCTTCGAAAAATCGAGGATGTCGTCGATGATGCGCAGCAGCGACCGGCTCGATTCCCGCACGAGCCCGAGCGTCTCGCGCTGCTCGGCGTCCAGTTCGGTCAGGCTCAGCAATTCCAGCATGCCCAGGACGCCGTTCATGGGCGTCCTGATCTCGTGGCTCATGGTGGCCAGGAAGGTGCTCTTGGCGCGGTTGGCCGCTTCCACCTCGGAACTCCTTTGCGCCAGGGCCGAATTCAGCCGCTCGATTTCACGCTCCTTCTTCTTCCTCTCCGTCACGTCTTCCGCAATGGTCAGCAGGTAGCGCGGCTGGCCGGCGTCGTCGAGGATCGGAATCTTTTTCGCGTGCAGGACGTGCACGCTGCCATCTTGTGCATGCAGGGTCTCCTCGGGGATGTCCACTTCCCGGCCCAGCGCCAGCGCTTCCTTGTCCTTGGC
>NZ_JBFUIU010001786.1:0-502 GCF_056401695.1 Variovorax sp. P4_D9 | reverse complement strand
CTCATAGGGGCCGGCGCGGTTGCCCGGGCGGCGCCCGATGGCCGCACGTTGCTATTGAGCCTTGACACGCCGTTCACGATGTCGGCGCTGCTTTCGCCGAAGGTCCAGGTGAGCCTGGACCTCTTTCAGCTCATTGCAGTGCTAGGTGTCTCCGGCACTACGGTCGCCGTCAACCCGGCACTTGGGGTGCGGACGTTTGCGGAACTGGTGGAGCTCGGACGGCGCAAGGACCTCACCTTTGCCACGGGCGGCAACGGCAGCCCGGGGCATTTCGCAGCGATGCTGCTGGCCAGCAGCACCGGAATGACGATCACTCCAGTGCACTACAAGGGAAGCGCACCGGCGGTCACCGCTGTCATTGCGGGCGAAGTCGATGCTGGTGTCGTCAGCACCACAGGGCTCCTGCCGCACCTGCGCGCGGGAAAGGCTCTGGGGCTGGCAACGACCGGCGTCAACAGGTCACCACTGCTGCCCGAGCTTCCAACCGTGGCCGAACTGGGCC
>NZ_JBFUIU010001785.1:0-502 GCF_056401695.1 Variovorax sp. P4_D9 | reverse complement strand
CAAGTGGCACCTGACGCCCATGAAGGAAATCAGCGCTGCCGGGCCGTTCACACAATGGCCGCTGGGCCGCGGCTTTGACCATTGGTATGGCTTCCAGGGCGCGATGACGGACCAGTGGAATCCAGAGCTTTTCCGCGACAACCATCCCGTGGATTTGACACCGCGGCTTGACTATCACCTCACCAACGACCTGGTGGATCAGTCCATCGCGATGATCCGCGATCTCCGGGTGGCGAACGCGACGCGCCCCTACTTCATGTACCTCGCGTTAGGTGCATGCCACTTCCCGCATCATGTTCCGGCCGAATTCATCGACAAGTATCACAAGCGCTACGCCAAAGGCTGGGACGCAATCCGCGAAGAGCGCCTGGCCCGACAGCGTTCCCTGGGCGTGGTGCCGGAAAACACCAGTCTCCCCGAGCGGAACCCTGGTGTGAAGAATTGGGCAGACATCGAGGAGCAAGATCGGGAGTTCCTCGAACGCTCCCAGGAGGTATTTGCC
>NZ_JBFUIU010001784.1:0-504 GCF_056401695.1 Variovorax sp. P4_D9 | reverse complement strand
CCGGTGGACTCAGTGGGCCAGCCGGGATGTCCGAAGTCCCACGCCCACGCGACTGCGATGCGCCGTATATAGGGTCGATCCGACCACCACGGCACCTACGTCATCAGAGGTGGACATCGTAAAAAGCCGCTACAGTCGCCACCGATGATCGAATTTCTACGTCCTTGGAAGCCATCGGCGCTCGCTTGTCCTGACTTCGGACCCGAAGAAGAACACTCGAATGAAGTACTTGCTCTTTGCCGTCACGCTATTGAGCGCAGCGTTAGCCTCCGCTCAAGGCCGGGTCTGGAAGTGCGGTGGCGAATACACCAACAATGCGACCCTCTGCTCAGCAGAGAGGATGCAAGTTGGTGGAGAGTCGGTCATCCTCTGCCATGCCGTCGGAGATGACTGTCCCAATCGATCAAGACGGCCACTTTCGCTTGAGGGGCTTCATCAATAATCAGCCGGCAATGTTCCTCGTCGACACAGGTGCCACCTATATATCCGCCACCTATATATCCG
>NZ_JBFUIU010001783.1:0-507 GCF_056401695.1 Variovorax sp. P4_D9 | reverse complement strand
GTGTCCGGCACGACGCTGGGCTCGGTGGGCCTGTACTACAAGTGCCAGGTGTCCAAGGTCGGCCCGACCGGCATCATCTGCCGCAACGTGCACGACATCGACATCGCGGGCTCCATCGCCGCCGAGATCCCCGCGGTGGACTGCCTCGACGGCGACCCCCTCCAGGAGATCCGCACCGGGGACTGGGTGGAGATCCGCGCCGACGAAGTCGGCAAGGAAGCCACCGTCACCATCACTTGCAAGTCATCCAGCAGGAGCACGGCGGCCACGCCTGTCGCCACTGGTCAGACGCCCGCGACCAGTGAAGCGGACGAACCCGCGATCGGGTCCTGAGGCCCGTTCAACGAACCCCCTTTAATCGCACGAGGAACATATGAAGCTCGATCGAAACCAGCAGGAAATGCTGGATGGAAAGTACGGCGAGGCAAGGCGCTTCGCGCTGGAAAAACTGCTGGACTTCGGCAAAGCCGTCGGCGCCGAGGAGATGGTGCCGCTGTCCTTCGTCCT
>NZ_JBFUIU010001782.1:0-509 GCF_056401695.1 Variovorax sp. P4_D9 | reverse complement strand
CCCGCGCCGCGCTCACCCTGACATGGGTCCAGAGTTCGCCCGATGCGGTGAGCCGCCACGCGGCCTTGACCACGTCGACCGGGGCCGGCAAGACCCGCGTCGACAGCCAGCCGAGCGACGAGGCGATCTGCCAGGCGACGATCAGCCCGACCGGCACCAGCCACGGCACCAGTCGCCGGGCCACGCCGAGCGTGAAGCTCCTGGCCGCGGCCAGCGAGGGCGCGGCCACCGGCAAGGCCTGTACTTGTTGATTCATGGGGAGTCTTTCAGCTCTGGGAGGCGAGCCGCGAGGGCGCGTCGAGATTGGCGACTACTTCGCCGAAGGGACCGGTCAGCACCTGGCCCGGCAAGCCCGGACGCTGCTTGCGCGGCAGCAGCGGGAACACCAGTTCGGCGAAGCGATAGGACTCTTCCAGGTGGGGGTAGCCCGAGAGGATGAAGTTGTCGATGCCGAGCGATGCGTACTCCTCGATGCGCGCCGCGACGGTCTTCGCATCGCCCACCAGCGC
>NZ_JBFUIU010001781.1:0-511 GCF_056401695.1 Variovorax sp. P4_D9 | reverse complement strand
ATCTGCAACCGGTTGGGCTGCAGCACTCGAGGTGCGCATTGGCTGCGCCGACTCGCGTCCTGCGCTCGCGCTTGCTCGACCTGCGCCTCGCTCGGCTTCGGTAGGTCATCGAACAGCGCCACATCTCGGGTCACTTCGCTTGCATCAATCTGCGTCGTCATGCCAACTGCGAAGCCATTCCCGTGCCAGTTTGACGGGCTCGGAGAAAAACTCTCACTCTCTGAGCCTTTTGACCTACGGAACGAGCCTGGTGCTTTTGTCATCGTGTTGCGGCACCTAGACCGAACTTTGGAATGATTCAAAGTTCGGCCTCACTGCTGTCCGGTTAAAAGCTGAACAAATTCAACTGGTTAGCGGCGTCGATCGGATCCGCGATTGACAGATCGGCTTGCAAGGCGCATGAAATCTGGGTTTTCTCGAAAACAGAGACCGACAAGATCTGTAGACAAGTGTAGAGAGAGGCATCGAGTTGAAGCTCCTTCTTGACGATGGCGATGAGTACGTAAGTCGC
>NZ_JBFUIU010001780.1:0-512 GCF_056401695.1 Variovorax sp. P4_D9 | reverse complement strand
CCGGATCACTTCGTCGCGCGTGCGGTCGTTGCCCCCGATGGCGACGCGCCGCACATAGACCCGGCGCTCCGGCTGCGCGTTCAGGGTGAGCGCCACCCGGTTGGTCGTGCGATCGATTTCGGGCGTGGCCTGCACGCGGGCGAAGGCATAGCCGAAGGAGCCGAAATAGTCGGCGAAGGCCTTGGTGGTCTGGGTCACTTGCTCGGCGTTGTAGGGCTCGCCGGGCTTGATGGCGACGAGGGTCTTGAACTCTTCTTCCCGGCCCAGGTAGTTGCCGTCGAGCTTCACGCCGGAGACCACGAACTTGTCGCCCTCCGTGATGTTGACCGTCACCGAAAGGTCTTGCCGGTCGGGCGAGATCGCCACCTGCGTCGAGTCGATGCGAAACTCGAGGTAGCCGCGCGACAGGTAGTACGAGCGCAGTGTCTCGAGGTCGGCGGTGAGCTTGGCGCGCGAATACTGGTTCGACTTGGTGTACCAGCTGAGCCAGCCGCCGGCGTCCTGGTCGAACA
>NZ_JBFUIU010001779.1:0-513 GCF_056401695.1 Variovorax sp. P4_D9 | reverse complement strand
GCATTGATCTGCCTGGCGTGCATCGCGATGCTCGCCTTCGGCCTGTACCTGCAGCATGTGGTCGGCCTCGAGCCGTGCCCGATGTGCGTCGTGCAGCGCTATGCGCTGCTGCTGGTGGCCATCTTCACGGGGCTTGGCGCGGCCAGCGGCGGTAAGGGGTTGCGGATCGTCGGCATCGTGCTGGCGCTGGTCGCTGCGCTGGGCGGCGCCTACACGGCGGCGAGCCAGAGCTGGCTCCAGTGGCACCCGCCCGAGGTCGTTTCGTGCGGGCGCGACATCTACGGAATGATCGAGACCTTTCCGCTGCAGCGCGCGCTGCCGATGATCTTCCGCGGCGCCGGCGACTGCTCGCAGATCGACTGGACCTTCCTCGGCCTGTCGATCGCCAATTGGTCCTTCATTGCCTTCACCGTCTTCACGGTGCTGCTGCTGGTCCTGCTGTTCCGCCGCGCGCCCGCCCGGTCCGACTTCAGAACCGCATTCTGACCCCCGCGGCCTGGGGCGAGCCTACAG
>NZ_JBFUIU010001778.1:0-517 GCF_056401695.1 Variovorax sp. P4_D9 | reverse complement strand
CGCTCCTGCAGCTGGCGTGACGACCAGTTCTCAAGGCGGCAAAGTTCGATGTAGAAGTCCCGCTTGAGCGGATCGTCCAGGTACATCAGAGTCTTGATGTGGGTCCAGCTCAATTGTCTCCGCAGCGCGGAGAGAATTGCTTCCTCCGGAAAAGCCTCCGCGACGCGGAGACAATGTCGCAGCTGCTTTTCTCCCCAGCCGCGGCCATAGGCCGCCGTCAGCCGTACAGACACCGCGCGCACGATCTGCTCGCCATAGATTCCCCGTTCGCCTTTGAGCACCACGGACTGGATGCGCCGCCCGATCTGCCAGTAGAGCAAGGTGAGTTCCGCGTTGACAGCCGCGGCCGCCCGCGTCCGGGCACTGTCAATCAACTCCCGCAGTTCGGAGACGAGATGGGTCTCCACGATCTGTGGCGAACTCATAGCCGCCCTCCTCGTTCCGCGACTCCACTCACGTCGGCATTCACGGCAATCGCACACGGATATGCCGCTCCCGTAGTACGTTGCTCTTGAAA
>NZ_JBFUIU010001777.1:0-519 GCF_056401695.1 Variovorax sp. P4_D9 | reverse complement strand
CTGCCGTGCTCATGCCGGCTCCCTGCTTCGCGGCCGGCGCGGCATACGATCCGAGCCTCGCCCCGGCGGAATGCGTGATTCCCGCCAAGGCCGGCGGCGGCTTCGACCTGACCTGCGCGCTGGCGCGGGACGGCTTGCAGGTGGTTCGGCCGAACCGGCCGCCACTCGGCCAGCGCTTTCTGCCCGGCGGCATCGGGGCGCTGGCCTTCGACCGCATTGCCACCGGCCGGATCGGCGGCCCCTCGATCCTGGTGGCCTTCTCGAGCGGCTCGCTGCTCAACATCGCCCAGGGCCGCTTCGGTCCCCACCCGGCCTCCGCGKCACGATGGATCGCCGCCCTCGGCACCGATTACGGCGTGATCGCGGTTCATCGCGACTCACCCTACCGATCGCTCCAGGACGTGATCGCCGCCCTGCAGCGAGAGCCGTCGCGCGTGGTGTTCGGTGCCGGCGGCACCGTGGGGAGCCAGGACTGGGTGAAGGCCGCATTGCTGCTCCGGGCGGCCGGCAGCGATCACA
>NZ_JBFUIU010001776.1:0-520 GCF_056401695.1 Variovorax sp. P4_D9 | reverse complement strand
GCAGGAACGCGATCTGGATATGGCCGCCCAGGCTGTCCAGATAATCGCGCACCAGGCGACTGCGGTGCGCCTTCAAGCCATCCCAGATGACCAGCAGCGGCTGCTTCAGATGGGCCTTCAGCGCCTTGAGGAATTCGACGATCTCTTCCTTCTTGATGCTGCCCTCGTGCAGCCGGAACAGGCAGTTGGTGCGCGTGAGTCCGGCGATGACCGAGACGTGAGTCCAGTTGAAATGGAACTGGATGATGGGTGTCTGTCCCTTGGGCGCCCAGGTGCGCACTCGGGTGGGGCGCTCGCTGATGCCGGACTCGTCCACGAAGACGATCAGCCGTCCCTGTCGCTGGGCTTTTTTTTAAGCGCCGGCCAGGTACWGCGTTTCCAACTGCGCACCGCATCTTCGTTGCGCTCGATGGCGCGCTTCTCAGGCTTTTGCACGCTGAAGCCCAGACTGCCCAGAATCCGCCAGATTTGCGTCTGGCTAAAGCGCACACCGTGCATGCGCTCAATGACAGCGCCCACC
>NZ_JBFUIU010001775.1:0-521 GCF_056401695.1 Variovorax sp. P4_D9 | reverse complement strand
GTCTCGCGCTGCCCACCTGGCTGCTTCACTCAGAAGCCAAATTTGACCTAGGAAGAAATCATATGAGCCACGATTCACTCGCCTTCAAGCTTCATCCGAATGACAACGTCGCGATCGCGCGAAATGCCATTGCCAAAGGAACTGTCCTTGCCGCGTTCGCCAACCTGGTCGTGACGGCAGACGTGCCTGCAGCGCACAAAGTGGCACTGGCACCGGTCGCCTTGGGCGAACCGGTTCTGCGCTACGGCCAGATCATCGGCTTCACGACCCAGCCCGTCTGGCCTGGTGAGCACGTCCACACGCACAACTTGGCCATGGGATCGTTCAAGCGCGACTACGCGTTCGGTGAAGACGCGAGAGTGCCGGCTCCGCCGGCGACGCCGGCCACGTTCAAGGGGTTCGTGCGTGCTGATGGCCGTGTGGCGACGCGCAACTACATTGGGGTTGTCAGCACCGTGAACTGCTCCGCCACGGTGACGAAGCTGGTGGTCGAGCACTTTTCCAAGAGTGATGCGCTGAAG
>NZ_JBFUIU010001774.1:0-521 GCF_056401695.1 Variovorax sp. P4_D9 | reverse complement strand
CAGTTCCTGCGCCTGATCCAGCGCAAGACGCCCAGGCACCTTCAGCTGCACCTGATCGTGGACAACTACGGCACGCACACCCACCCGGAGGTTCAAGCCTGGCTCGCCAAGCACCCGAGGTTCGTCATGCACTTCACGCCCACGAGAGTGCGTCGTGGCTGAACATGGTGGAGCGCTTCTTCCGCGACATCTCGGAGAACCGCATCCGGCGCGACAGCTCCACCAGCGTGCCTGAACTGGAACTGGCCATCGATCTGTACGTGGCCCACCACAACGCCAACCCAAAGCCCTTCATCTGGAGTGCGCCGGGAGACCGGCAAGGAGTAAAGGGTGCAAGTCCCTGACAACAAAGAAGTAGCGAATCATGTTGTCCCCGAGTCATGCGCGTCACACCGCGAGGTGCGGCGCGAAGCGTTGACAGGGGTACGCATAGGCCAGCCATTGAGCCGCGATAGGAAGGAAGTTTCGGGTGCCCACGCTGTTCCAAAAGCGGAAGGCAACACGTCTGGGCGCGTCATCGC
>NZ_JBFUIU010001773.1:0-521 GCF_056401695.1 Variovorax sp. P4_D9 | reverse complement strand
GCCTTGAGTGCGGTCGTGCTCGTGAGCCAGCCCGTGACGACGTCGACCTGGCCGGTCAGCAGCGGCGCCAGGTCGGAGCCGACGGTGATGATGGTGACGTCCTTCTCGGCGATCTTGTTCTTCGCCAGCAGGGCGCGCAGCAGGATGGCCGCGGTCGAGGGGATGCCGACCTTCTTGCCGACCAGGTCGGCGGGTTTGCGCACCGGATTCTTGGCCAGCGAGAAGAAGGTGAACGGATGCTTCTGGGCGCCAACGGCGAAGCACTTGATCGGCAGGCCCTGCGAGACTGCCAGCATCACCGAGGGGCTGGAAGAAACCTGGCCTACCTCGTATCGGCCCGAAGCCACGATGGCCACGCCATCGATGTTCGGCCCGCCGGGCTGGATCGCGAACTCGATGCCTTCCTGGTCGTAGAAGCCCAGCCGCTTGGCCACCACCTCGCCGATCTGGTTGACGCTGGGGATCCAGCCGAGCTGCATGTTGATGCGCGCCTTGCCCTGCGCGAAGGCGTCGATCGACAG
>NZ_JBFUIU010001772.1:0-522 GCF_056401695.1 Variovorax sp. P4_D9 | reverse complement strand
GAGATGTTCCGGCTGATGCTCGAGGTCGCCAGCGGCCGCCGCAAGACCTGGGCCGAGCAGTGGAAGCTGCACAACGCGCTGGTGCTGTTCAACCCGGCACCGGTCACCTGAAGGAGAAAGAAGCATGGAAGATCTGAAGGGCCGCAGCGCCCTCGTCACCGGCGCCAGCACCGGCATCGGCGCCGCCGTCGCCATCGCCTATGCCGCCCGCGGCATGCGCGTGGCGGTCCACTACAACAGCTCGGCCGCAGCCGCCGAGCAGGTCGTCGCGACCATCCGGGCGGCCGGCGGCGAAGCCTTCGCACTGCAGGGCGACGTCCGCGACAGCGCGGCGATCCGGCGCGTGGTCGCCGAGGCCGACGAGCGGCTCGGCGGCATCGACGTGCTGGTCAACAACGCCGGAAGCCTGGTCAAGCGGGTGCCGATCGCCGACTTCGACGACGCGCTGTTCGACGAAGTGCTGCACATCAACGCCCGCTCAGTGCTGGCCTTCTGCCGCGAGGTGGTGCCGCTGATGCGTGC
>NZ_JBFUIU010001771.1:0-523 GCF_056401695.1 Variovorax sp. P4_D9 | reverse complement strand
CGCTGGCGGGCCTCACGAACTGGTCGCGTTCGTTGATCAAGAGCCAGGCGTCCTGCTTCTCGTCCTTGCTCTTGATCCGCACGAGTGCCCACTTGCCCCGCAGCTTGTGGCCACGAAGCTCGAATGTGAGGTCGCCGTCCTTGTAGCCCTTGCGCGGGTCGCCGATCGGCACCCAGGTGCCTTTGTCCCAGATCACCACCTTGCCGGCGCCGTACTGTTTCGGAGGGATCGTCCCTTCGAAGGCGTTGTACGAGATGGGGTGGCATCACGAACTGCAGGCCCTCGCCAGCGGACGCGCCGCCCTCTGCCGGCCCAGGCGTGACTGCGAAGTTGCGCTTCGCCTTGACTTTGCCAGTGGAGGTGCCGTAGCCATCCGCGAAATGTACGTGCGCCGCGCCGTCGACATGCAGGCGAACTCCGTCTTGCCTAGCCTGGATTTCCACGCACCACTATTTGGGTAACGCTGCTCGATAGGAGCAGACCGCTTCTGCGCCTGGCGCCGGAGTGGCCTGGGCCTTCAGCG
>NZ_JBFUIU010001770.1:0-523 GCF_056401695.1 Variovorax sp. P4_D9 | reverse complement strand
CCTGTCCAAGGCCAAGGAACTCATCTTCAGTGGCAGGAAAGTCGAGCTCGAGGAGGCGCTGCGACTTGGCATTGCCGATCGCACCTCCGACGCCGAAAGCCTGGTGGGAGATGCGCAACGCTGGGCAGCCGAGATGAGCAAAGGCTCAGCCACCGCACTGGCGCTTGGCAAGACGATCCTCAACCAGAGCTTCGAGCTGTCCGCACAGCAGGTCTTCGCTCAAGGCAGCCAGGCCCAGGGCATTTGCTATACGAGCACCGAGCACCGCGAATCCGTGATGGCTTTCCTGGCCAAGAGCAGCGCGAAGAAGGAGACTACAAAGTGACCGAACTGAACTCCATCGCCAGGCTCCTCAAGCCTCGCAGCGTCGCGGTGATCGGCGCTTCTGCCGATGCCGCCAAGACCGCCGGTCGTCCGGTGGCGTACCTGCGCAAGCACGGCTTCACGGGCGAGATCTACCCGGTCAATCCGCGTGTCGATTCGATCGGTGGGCTGACCTGCTATCCGGACATCGCATCGATTC
>NZ_JBFUIU010001769.1:0-524 GCF_056401695.1 Variovorax sp. P4_D9 | reverse complement strand
CGATTCATGCTGGCTGGCCTTCGGAAAGATGGTTTGATTGCTTGGTAACAACCATCCTATCGATCCTGGGTCAGCCACCTCTCTTTGCCATCAAGCACTTACGTCCCGCGCCGATGGCCCAACAGCTAAAGTAAGTGMCATTCGGCTTAGGGCCGGCTTAGGGCCTGGCCATGGCCAGCGTGGTGTGGCCCTGCGCATCCTCGCTCAGCACCGGCACCAGCCTTCCATCCTGTGCGCGGAAGTTGGTCAAGAGGCCCACGATGCGTGCCTGCGTCAAAAGCGGCAGTGGCGCGAAGCCGGTACCGGCCACGGCCTTGTCGCCCAACAGGAATGAGCGGTAGAAGAAGTTGAGTGTGCGCCCGGCGCGCTCCACCGAGGCCGGCGAACGCGGCACCAGGATGTAGGTGGCGGTGACGATGGGCCAGACGCCCGGCCCGTCGAGGTCGAGCAGCGGCGCCGCCTCCAGGCTGGTCTTGAACAGGCCGCCGGCCCGGCTGGCGGCACTGAAGGCCTCGGTGCTGGGC
>NZ_JBFUIU010001768.1:0-525 GCF_056401695.1 Variovorax sp. P4_D9 | reverse complement strand
GGGGGGGACACTGACCCCCGTCCGTAAGGGTGTCTGCGAGTGTGAGGCGGCCCCCAACTACCGGACCGGTCACTAAAGCCGGTAGTCCAGTACCCACGTAGCACGCGCGCGCCCAGCATAGGCGCCGCTCCCTTGTTATCACTTCTGATGAACTTTGAAATCCTCTGGGTCACTGTTGAATTGTGGCCGGCGCTCGCGCATGCCACGCCCATCGCGCCGGTTCTGTGCGAATCGGAGAATCGAACCAGGACCAGATGCCCATCGCTACATGTAATACAAATGTGCACAACTTCGCGGCGGCATCGCGTGGATGACGTCATTCCGAGTGGCAGGTTCTCCACCGTGGCAGTGGACAAACCTGTGGAAAAGCATGCGCGCAGCGTCGCAACTCGTTACCAGCCGGGCGTCGCCACGCGGCGCCTGCAAAAGTGACATCGCATCCCATGAATTGCGACGGGCCGCCGGCATCGAGGCCCCGCTCTCAGTGAGCGGGTTGCCGAAGCGCCTCTACCAGCGCCAGCGGAC
>NZ_JBFUIU010001767.1:0-526 GCF_056401695.1 Variovorax sp. P4_D9 | reverse complement strand
CCTGGTTCTCGACCACGACGGCTACCTGCCGTGCTTCGGCGTGGTCACCGACGGCAAGGTGGCAGACGTGAAGGTTGCCCAGTGGATCGACTTCGGCGCCGGCACCATCGTGGTGGACGATCGGGGCTACAACGACTACCGGCTCTTCGGCCAGTGGTGCACCCAGGGCGTCTTCTTTGTGACCCGCATGAAGAGGGATGCCCTCTATGAGGTCATCCAGGAGCACGAGCCGCCGCAAAACCGCACCATCGTGCGCGACCAGACCATCCGGCTGAGCAGCGCTGGCGCGCATGACAAGTGCCCGCACTTGCTGCGCCGGGTGGAGGCGGTGCGTGAGGACACGGGCGAGACGCTGGTGTTCCTGACCAACCTCCATCATCTGGGGGCCAGCACGATCGCCGCGATCTACAAGGACCGCTGGCAAATAGAGCTGTTTTTTAAATCGCTCAAACAGAACTTGAAGATCAAGACCTTCGTGGGCACGTCGGCCAACGCGGTCAAGACGCAGATCTGGACAGCACTGATC
>NZ_JBFUIU010001766.1:0-527 GCF_056401695.1 Variovorax sp. P4_D9 | reverse complement strand
CAACAAGGCGCTGCAGGACCCGGAAGTCAAGAAGAAGCTCGCCAGCCAGGGCACGGATGCCTTGGGTGGCACCCCCGATCAATTCGCCAAGTTGATCCATGACGACATCGGCCGCTGGGGCCCGATCGTCAAGGAGTCCGGCGCCAAGGTCGACTGACCCAACCCACCAACGCGTGACGTAGCGCTGACGGCAGACACGGTGTCCGCACTGTGCTCTGCCTGGGCGGAGCCGTGCCCGCGTCATGCCATTTGCCGGTTTCGGCACCCCCGTCTTCACCCACTGAAAGAACCTCATGTCCTCCAATCTCCCTGACATCATTCGCGACTTCGAACGCGTCCCGACCCATGTCGTGGCGCAGGCCGCTGAACTGCAGCCGGCCATCCTGGCCGACGTGGCGGGCCGCCGCGGCGCCCTCGATGGCCGCATCAAGGCGCTCAGGCCGCGCATGAAGCTCGCCGGCACGGCACTCACGGTGGAAGTGCGTCCGGGCGACAACCTGATGATCCATGCCGCCATCGCGATGGCG
>NZ_JBFUIU010001765.1:0-527 GCF_056401695.1 Variovorax sp. P4_D9 | reverse complement strand
CCACCGGCGAGCCCGGGTCGTTGGGCCGCACCCGCAGGTGGGCCGCGACATGGCGGGGGGCGTCGCCGCCCACCCCCACCAGGGTGTGCACGCCGGCGTGCACGCCGGCGCGGCCGGCCTCGACTTCGAATCGGACCTCCGCATCGGCCAGCACCGGGTGCGCGGTGGTGCGGAAGTCGCATCGCAGCGCCGTCGGCGTGACTTCGATCAAGGCATGGCCGCGGCGGTCGCCGCGCGCATGGACCACATCGAGGTTGTCTCGCCGCAAGCGCGCCATGGCAGCCGCGCTGGCGCCGCGCGAAGTGACCGAGCCGCCGACGAACTCGCTGGCCACCACCGGCGAGCCCGGGTCGTTGGGCCGCACCCGCAGGTCGGCCGCGACATGGCGGTGGACGTCGCCGCCCACCACCACCAGGTTGTCCACGCCGGCGTGCACGCCGGCGCGGCCGGCTCGGACCTCGGTCTCGAAGCGCGCATCGGCCAGCACCGGGTGCAGCACCGGGTGCGCGGTGGTGCGGAAGTCGCAT
>NZ_JBFUIU010001764.1:0-529 GCF_056401695.1 Variovorax sp. P4_D9 | reverse complement strand
GCACCGTCGTCTCGGGGTCCTTCTCCGGCAGCGCCAGCACCGCGGCGATCTCCTCGTCCAAGCCGTCGATCACGTTGCGGATGTGGCGGCCTTTGGTGGTCAGCGTGCCTTCGGGAATACGATAGGCCTTGATGCCATAGACCTGACCACTCTTTGCGAACACCATCAGCGAGTCGTGGCTGTGGCTCTTCACGTAGCCGCCCTGGGTCATCGTGATCAGAACGTCCTCGCGCGGGATCAGGTCCTCGCGGGTAATGTCCGAGATGCCCACGCCGATTTCGGTGCGGCGATCCGCGCCATAGCGGCTCGAGATGTCCGTCAGTTCCTCGCGGATCACGCCGCGGATGCGTTCGGGGCTTTCGATGATCTCGGTGAGGCCTGCGATCTTCGCGACCACCTCGGCATGCTCTGCGCGAATTCCCTCCAGCTCCATGCCGGTTAGCTTTTGCAGCCGCAGATCGAGGATGGCCTGGGCCTGCAGCTCGTCGACCGACAGGAGCGCCATCACCGCTTCCAGCCCGCGTAGGAC
>NZ_JBFUIU010001763.1:0-530 GCF_056401695.1 Variovorax sp. P4_D9 | reverse complement strand
TCGCTGCTCTGCACGATCGCAATCGCGTTGCCGGCGTAGATCGGTCGCTCGAAGGTGTCGGGGCTGTCGACCTTGGTGACATCGCTGATCTGCGCCACGTCGAGCAGGGCGGCCACGCGTGGGGCGACGTTCTTGCCGTTGGCGGTCGAGGGGAACAGGATGTGGCTGTAGTTCTTSGCGATCGCSAGCACCTGGGCGGCGACGTTCTCGGCGAGGTTCTCGGCCAGGGAGGGGCTGTCGGCGACGATCACCTTGGCAACGCCTGCGACTTGAGAGGCGGCCTTGCCGGCTTCGGCGGCGTTGGCGCCGGCCACCAGCACGTGGACGTCGCCGCTGGCGCAGGCAATGCCCGCGGTCACGGTRTTGAGGGTCGCCGGCTTCAGCGTGGCGTGGTCGTGTTCGGCAATAACAAGTACGGTCATGATCAGATCACCTTCGCTTCGTTCTTGAGCTTGTCCACCAGCGTGGCAACGTCAGGCACCTTGATGCCGGCGCCGCGCTTCGGCGGTTCAGACACTTTCAAGGTCTTC
>NZ_JBFUIU010001762.1:0-535 GCF_056401695.1 Variovorax sp. P4_D9 | reverse complement strand
GGTCAGTGCCCGCTGACATCCGACGGCAGGACAGAGAAGAATGGTTCTTCCGTTCTCCCCTGGAGTGGCCATGCAGATCAAACTGATCCTCGTTTTTTTGCGAGGACACGGCGGAATCCGACCCGCAACCGCTGCTCACGCTGGAGGTCGTCGCGCAACCGACCATCGCGACTCTGGGCTTGAGCCTTGCCGACGGCAAGGCAATGCTCGCGCGATTGCAGACCCAAATCGTAACGCGGCAGGTTGAACTGCTGGTTGCCGGGCAGCGCCGGTGCGAAAGCTGCGGGTTGAACCGTGCCGTCAAGAAGGACTACCATGACATCCACTACGCCAGCCTTTTCGGCACTGTTCGGGTCCGCGTGCCGCGATGGCGCCGCTGCACGCTCAGCCGGCGCGAAAAGCACCAGCCACCGTAGCCGGCGCTGGATCTCGGCGGAACTTGAGTTCGTGCAAAGCCGATTGGCCGCGACGATTCCCTATGCAAAGTCGGCCGAACTGTTTGGGCTGTTGTTGCCGGTGGTCAGGGCGAACGCGC
>NZ_JBFUIU010001761.1:0-541 GCF_056401695.1 Variovorax sp. P4_D9 | reverse complement strand
GTTCTTGAGGCCGAGCGGCGTGGTGGCGGCGCGCTGGCGAGGGCTGCCAACAGCACTGTGGTCGCCGCCTTCATGCCGGTGCAAATCCCGCCCGCCGAGGCTGAGCCCGCGGCCATTCGCATCGAATTGCACCGGGGCACGACCGCCATCACCGTGAGCTGGCCGTGCGCCGCCGCTGCGGAGTGTGCGGCCTGGATGCGGGAGCTGCTGCGGTGATTCGCATCGAYGCCGTCTGGCTGGCGGTGCAGCCCATCGACATGCGCGCCGGCACCGAGCGGCTGCTGGCGAGCGTCGTTCAGGTCTTCGGCGCCGCGCAGGCTCATCACGGATACCTGTTCGCCAACGCCCGTTCATCGCGCATCAGGCTCTTGGTGCACGATGGCTTCGGGGTGTGGTGCGCCGCACGACGACTGAACAAAGGCAGCTTCGAGTGGCCACGCAACGTCGCAGCCGACGCCGCACCGCTGGCGCTGAGCAAGGATCAATTCGACGCTCTGGTGCTCGGGCTGCCCTGGCAGCGCCTGGAGCAATTGAGAGTGAT
>NZ_JBFUIU010001760.1:0-542 GCF_056401695.1 Variovorax sp. P4_D9 | reverse complement strand
GCTCCGAGAAGCGCAATATGCAACCGTTTCATGACCCAGTCTCCTCGGATAAGCAGGGGAGGTGCGAAGTTCTTCATTGGGTAGCGCATTGATTGGCCGAAAGTTCGGCGCGCAGCCCTCGCATGCGCTGCTGATCAGGGTTGATCACTTCCGGCGGCTGCCACTGCCAGTTCGTGTAGCGGCTCTCGATCTTGTTGCGCTCCGCCACGAGCTGGGCGCACCTGGTGAAACGGTGGGAATCTCCCGTGTTGGCCTGGGCCTGCTGGGCGCGAGCAGCCTTGCCCTGCTCGGCCTGCTGGACCTGCTGGTCCCAAGGCACGTCGGCGACGTTCTCAATACGCTCAATGAGCGCGTTGTGCTGGCTGCAGTGTGCTTGGGCCCAGAAAGTCGAGCCGTTGTACGCCTTGCAAAGATAGATGGTCGCAGAACTGGCGGGTCCGCTGCATACGGCAATGGCCAGGCCGGCCAAGGCTAGAAATGCGTTGCTCGAGAGCGTCAATCTTGCGATGGCCAGAGTGAACGCGAATTTTGTGACCTTGTTG
>NZ_JBFUIU010001759.1:0-542 GCF_056401695.1 Variovorax sp. P4_D9 | reverse complement strand
CGACCTGTCTGGCCATCGGCTTGCGCTTGCAGTTCTCCCGCCGCCACATGCGGCGCAAGGGCTCGCACTCCCTGTCAACGATGGGAATATTGCTGTTTCCTCTCGGAACGATCTATTTCGATCGAAGAAAAATCCAGGGAGGATTTGATGAGCAGCACTTGTGCAAGGCTGGGCTGCGCCCTTTTCATCCTGCTGTCCTCGGCAGGCCACGCGGCGCAGATCGGCGCAGGAGACGTTTCCGGCACGCGCTACCAAGAAGTGACGATCGCTCCGTACGTGCTGCAGTGGACCGGCGATTCGGACTGTAAGTACGCCTTCATGCTCGGATACGAGCGCGGCGCGTACGACGACCCTCTGTGGGGCGTCTCCATTTTCCGAAACTCGTTCGGTGATCCCTGTGCCTACGTCTTCCACGCTTTCGCTACGACGGCCTGTTCGACAACCCGTCGGTCTTCGTGAAGCTCACCGGCGGCGTTCTGTACGGGTACAAGGGCCGATACGAGAACAAGGTCCCCTTCAATCACGACGGCTGGGGCCTGGCG
>NZ_JBFUIU010001758.1:0-545 GCF_056401695.1 Variovorax sp. P4_D9 | reverse complement strand
GATCCGGCCTGCTCACGCCGCCACAGCGCGCGGAAGACTGGCCCCGGGTTGAGCCCATGGGCGCGGCAGATTGCCGCCGCCACGACCTGGAGCGCATGCGACCGGTCCCGGACGTCGACGTCGAAAAGGATGTCCTGTGGTTGCAACCAGGTCGCGATCCGCATCATGTCGTGGGTCATGGCATCGTCTCCTTGCCGTGTGACGGCCTCATGTTGCGCGCAAGAGGGCCATGCATCAAGCCGGACGACCCGGGAATTGCGCGCAGTCGTCCCATGCCTTCTACAAGGTCTTGGTCAGCATCACGATGAAGCGGGTCGCGTTGGGCGAGAAGGTGGTCTGGCCGATCGGGCCGATGGGCGTGGGGATGCCCGGGCTGGAGACCAGGTTGAACGCGCTCTGCTCGTTGCCGCCCTGGATATAGCCGCCCAGCGTCAGGCCGCTGCCGAAGTCGTAGGCCGCACCGACGTTGTAGTCGAGGTAGTCCTTGTAGCCCAGGCTCTTGATGTCGCTGCTGAAGAAGGTGTAGCCGATAGCTGCCTTCAACG
>NZ_JBFUIU010001757.1:0-546 GCF_056401695.1 Variovorax sp. P4_D9 | reverse complement strand
CGACAGGGACGACCACGTGGCGGCACGCCGCCGTGAATCAGCGCGGAGCATCCACGCCTACCTCATCGGCGATGCGCTGAATGCGCGCAGCGCAATGCAGGAGCCGCTGCCGATCGACCTCGCGCCAGGTCACCCCTGGGCGAGGTTCCCGGCGGCCACCGCCACCACCATCGCGTCCTCGCGCACCAGGGCGAACGCCTCGCGCGCCGGCAGGCCGCGGAGGCGGCGGCACCTGGAAGGCGCGGAGCAGTCCGGCTCGTCCTCCCATGCCCCGAGCTCCTTGGCCGCCTCCACGAATCCCAGGTCTTGCGCGGCTATCTGACAGGCCAGCACGTCGCCGACCCGGGCGCCGCAGCCCGCCATGCAGCAGACGTCCCCGCTGCGCAGATTCACCCGGATGCTGTCGCTGCCCGCCTGCGTCAGGCTCGCTCGCTTGGCGCAATCCGATGCGCGATTTCAGCCTACGGCCCAGCAGTCGCCAGAATTTCAATGAAGCCATCGAGATGTCTACCGGCAGGCGTGCCAGGTTGTGCACAACCAGAAATC
>NZ_JBFUIU010001756.1:0-547 GCF_056401695.1 Variovorax sp. P4_D9 | reverse complement strand
CGCCTGTGCAGCGCGCGCAATTTTACGACCGCCTTCTTGCGAATGCACGAGCCCTTGACCTTGCAGCTGACGCTGCGCTGGTAGCGCCGCAGGCGTCGCTGCTGCGCCTTCATCGCCGCGAGCGGCTCGATGAGTCGCCCCTCGGAAAGGCCCGCGAAGTTGGCGACRCCCAGGTCGATGCCGAGYGTCGGSGCGACGCCGGCCGCYGGCAGCACGCYGGGCTGAAGCGTCTGGATCGCCACATACCAGCGGTCCCCCTCACGGGTGACGCTGGCATTGCCCAGCTTTCCGGCGACCTCCCGGCTCATGCGCATGCGAACCCATCCGAGCTCGGAAGCTGGAGGCGCCCATTGGGCGCGTCCAGTTTGAATTGCTTGCGGTCCGGAAAGCGAATGCCAGGCTCGTCACCGCGCTTCTTGAAGCGCGGGTAGCCGGGCTTCTTGCCCGCCTTCACGTTCGCGAAGAAGGTCTGGAACGCAGCATCAGGCGCTTCAACACCTGCTGCTGTGGGTGCACAGGCCCCTCGCGCAGCCACTCGCGCAGCCAC
>NZ_JBFUIU010001755.1:0-547 GCF_056401695.1 Variovorax sp. P4_D9 | reverse complement strand
CGTGCATCTCGGCGATCGGCTACGCGGAGACCGAGGCCGAAGCAAGTCAATGGCTGGTCGAGCATGCCGATGACTGGGAACTGGCCATCGTCGACCTGTTCCTCAAGCAGGGCAGCGGCCTGGGGGTGCTGCAAACCTGTAAGAGCAGGCGTCCGAGCCAGAAGGTGGTGGTGCTCAGCAACTACGCCACGCCCGACATCCGCAAGCGCTGCGCCCAATTCGGCGTCGACGCGGTGTTCGACAAGTCCAACGAGATCGACGGCCTGATCGACTTCTGCATCGCGCAGGCCGCCTTGGTCAAGGCCGCCCGAAACTGAGGCCCGCGACGGTGCGCAGGCTCAGTCGATCAGCTTGTTCTTCAGCGCGTAGTAGGTCAAGTCGCTGTTGGACGAGAGATTCATCTTCTCCATCAGGCGCGTGCGGTAGGTACTCACCGTCTTCACCGACAACGACAGTGTCTTGGCAATGTCGCCTGCTGTCTCGCCCTTGGCCAGCTTGAGGAAGACCTGGAACTCGCGCTCCGACAGTTGCTCGTGCGGCGCCGCGT
>NZ_JBFUIU010001754.1:0-549 GCF_056401695.1 Variovorax sp. P4_D9 | reverse complement strand
GACGTGTGCTGCGCCTCTTCGATCTCGCGCTGATTCARCACGAKMAMACCTTCGAAATAGYTRTGCGGTTCGAGRTGAGCCACWGTGACTGCAAGCAGCTCGGCTCCGGTCAACAAGCTCAGTTCGATCGCTTTGGYGACGGCTTGYTCGGACAGCGCGGAACCGTCGGTCGCGACAAGAATGCGTTTAAACATGGCACACCTCCATCGATAGCGAAGGCTACTCCCGATTGACCCAGACCGGGGGATCCGAGAACGCCGGGCAAATCCCTGCGCACCTCGGGGCGCCGCAACGCGCACCGACGTGAAGCCGATGGAGCTCGAGGCCGACGCGCTCATGCAGAACCGTCGCGGTGGTCGATCCGATTCACCCGGTCATTGCGTATACGGTGCTTGCCTCAGGGCGTCGGCCCCACTCGTCAAACATGATAATATGCTTATCATTGCAATTACACAGCAAACGCATTACATTTGCTGGCCCAGCGTCGAGAAATCGCGTCTTTACTTATCTTGCGGAGGCTTGAATCCGTGGAGTTCGATCGTCCGACTC
>NZ_JBFUIU010001753.1:0-551 GCF_056401695.1 Variovorax sp. P4_D9 | reverse complement strand
GCCACCGGCCAGGCCAGCGTCGACTCGTCCAGGTAGCGCACGCCGCCGGAGGYGATGGCACCCATCGCGAACTCCTCCTGGCCGGGATAGCCGAGCTTGCGCACCACCAGCACGTCGAGCGGCGCGCCGAGCGCATGGGCGACTTCCCAGGCCACCGGCACGCCGCCGCGCGGCAGCCCGAGCACCAGCATGCCGGGCTGGCCACGCCAGGCTTCGAGAGCCTTGGCGAGCAAACGGCCGGCCTCACATCGATCCTTGAATTTCATCTGCAGCTCCTGCAGTCGGGATTCAGAAACGATACGCCGCGCTCATGCCGAGCGTCCAGTTTCGTCCAGGAGCCGGCTCGTAATAGCGAGCATTGCCCTCGTTGACGATCACCGAGCCGATGTACTGCCGGTCGAACAGGTTGTCGATGCGCGCGAAGGCATTCAGGTTCCAGCGCTGCCACTGCATGATATAGCCCGCGAACAGCGCCACCACCGTGTAGCCCGGCGCGCTCACCGTGTTGCGGTCGTTGGCCTCGACGCTCGCCAGCGCGCGCAGTTCGGTGC
>NZ_JBFUIU010001752.1:0-551 GCF_056401695.1 Variovorax sp. P4_D9 | reverse complement strand
CTGCGAGGCTGAGCCAGCTCGGGAGGGCAGGGCGACGATGGGCAGGCCGCCGCGCGAGCGCTGCGCGCCGCGCAGGAAATCGGTGCCTCCGCCTACCGCGCCCACATAGACTCCTCCCGCCACCTCGGTGTTGGCCTGGCCGCTCAAGTCAATCTCGATGGCGGAGTTGATGGCGACGAAGCGGTCGATGCGCGCCAGCACCTCGGCCGCATGGGTGTACTCGGTGCTGCGCAGTTCCACCTTCGGGTTGTGGTCGGCGTATTCGCGCACGATCCTTGAGCCCATCAGCACGCCGGCCACGCTGATGCCACGATCGATGGTCTTGCGGGCGTTGTTGATCACGCCTTGGCTCGCCAGCACTGCCGCCTGGTCCACGAAGGCACCGCTGTGCAGACCCAGGTCGCGTCGGCTGCCCAGTTCGCGCAGCACCGCCTCGGGCAGGTTGCCGATGCCGCATTGCAGCGTCGAACCGTCCTCGATCAAGTCGGCCACTCGGCGCGCGATGGTGGCCTCGATATCGCTGCCGCCCGACTTGGGGGCATCCACCGGCG
>NZ_JBFUIU010001751.1:0-553 GCF_056401695.1 Variovorax sp. P4_D9 | reverse complement strand
TTTCTGCCCAGATGTGGTTGCCTGTTGTCGCGTCGATCAATTGGCCGGTGACGCGGATGTGTCCGGCGGACTTGCGGATGCTGCCTTCCAGCACATAGCGCACGCCGAGTTCCTTGCCCACCTGGCGAATGTCGGGCGACTTGCCCTTGTATGAAAACGAGGAATTGCGCGCGATGACGAACAGCGAATGAAAGCGCGACAGCTCTGTGATGATGTCTTCGGTGATGCCGTCGGTGAAGTATTCTTGCTCCGGGTCCCCCGACATGTTGGTGAAAGGCAGCACAGCGATCGACGGCCTGTCGGGCAGTGACAGATCGATCTCGCCGAAAGCTGGCCGAGCTTTGGCTGTCGGCGAGGTCATGGCACTTTCAGCCCGCACCGCAAAGGCGCGCACCGGCTCGGGAATGTTCTTCACCCGCTGTTCGCCCTGGTCGTCGAAGCGGGCCGCAACCTTGCCGCGTACTGCACCACGCACGGCGTCCGAAATCGTGGTGCCACCCTCCTCGGCCAGCCCTTCCAGTCTGGCGGCGATGTTCACGCCATCGCCATACAC
>NZ_JBFUIU010001750.1:0-554 GCF_056401695.1 Variovorax sp. P4_D9 | reverse complement strand
CCGGCGGCATCAGCTACGCGTACGCATGGGGTGAACTCAGCGCCATGTGGCGCTATCTCGCCTACGACATGAAATCGGGCAAGGCCGTCAAGGACCTCAATTTCAGCGGGCCGCTGCTCGGCGCGACCTTTCATTGGTGAGCGACCGCGGACATGGCGGCATGGATGGGATTCCACGTCGTGTACTGCCCGAAAGAGAAGGTGGCAGGATCGCCTTTGCCAATACGCTTTGAGCAGGAGAGGTCGCCTCCGTGGCAGAGATCACCGGCAGTTCCCCGCAATCCGGCGCGAATGCTGCCGCCTAGGGCCTGTTCGAGTTGGTTCAACGACGAGTGGAGAAAGCATGAAGTCAATCAAGTTCAGTCTGATGCTATGTGCCGCGGTACTGGCGGCGGGTTGCGTCACCAAGCAAACCTACAACACCGAAGTGCAGAAGGCCGATGCCTACGCGGCGCTCAGCAAGCAGCTCAGCGGCCAGCTGAGCAGCGACCAGGCAAAGATTACGCAGTTGCAGAACCAACTCAAGGTGACGATGGTCAACGAGATCCTCTTCCC
>NZ_JBFUIU010001749.1:0-558 GCF_056401695.1 Variovorax sp. P4_D9 | reverse complement strand
CAACGTGGCCTTCTGGGTGTGATCGATGACGATGCGCCCGGTCAAGCTCGGCTCCCTGGCCCCTGGCCTGAACAACAGGCTGGAGCCCACCCAACTCGCGACCGCCACGTCTGACGGCAAGGCCGCGACCTACCTCTATGGCGCGGAGAACGTCGACCTCAACGACAAGGGCTACCTGCGCCGGCGCCGCGGCATGACCCTGGCGATCGGCGGCACGGCGCACTCGCTGTGGGCGGACCCCAAGGAGGCCTTCGCGGTCCTGAACGACGTGCTCGTGTCGCTCCAAGCGAACGGCGCGAGCATCGCCAGCACCACCGTGCGCGCCGGCATGCCCCGGCTGCCCGTCTCCTACTCGCGCGGGGGCGATGGCGAGGTTTACTGGAGCAACGGCGCATCGATTCGTCGCGTGAAAGCCGGCCAGGACCGGCCCGCCGTCACCCAGCCGCTCGAGCGCATCCCGGCCATCACCGCCGGCACGGGTGGCGCACTGCCGCCAGGCCGCTATCTGGTCGCGCTGACCATCGTTGGCCCCGATGGCGAGTCCCCGGCCACGCCCGC
>NZ_JBFUIU010001748.1:0-560 GCF_056401695.1 Variovorax sp. P4_D9 | reverse complement strand
GTCCCCGACAACGGCTTCACGGTGGTCGATTCGGTACTGGCTTCTGGTGCCTTGGTGCAGTGCGCCGTTGCCGTCAGGCAGGTGGGCGTGGCCGGTACCTACGACCTGACCTGGACCTCGACGCCGCAACAAGGAGCGCAGCTCTGGCTCGTTGCCGTGCAGGCTTCCGGCATTGTTTAAGCCGCGCACGCTTCGTAGATTCAAACGCCGTTCGCGCCGCGGAGTTCGACTTTGGCTTCGGAAATCCCTTCTTCCGTATTCGCACGGCTGCCCTCAATGCAAATTCACCCGGAAGTTAGCGCCCCTGCCTACTACCTGAATCCGTGAGCCCAGACGCACGCTTGGTCGCGTTGGTTTGTTTTGTTGCGCCGTGCCCGTCCAATTTGACCGCCTGAGACATGACATCACCCAATTCGATGGCATTGGATCGTCGGCATCGCGAGTTGGTGGGCGACTTGTTCGGGTTGGCGTGCAATTGCCCCGCGCCGCAACCTCGCGGGAACGCGATTTTCTGGATCCGTGAGTTTCGTGAGGCCGGTGATCGGCGGCCGGTGATCGGC
>NZ_JBFUIU010001747.1:0-564 GCF_056401695.1 Variovorax sp. P4_D9 | reverse complement strand
ACATATTTACGTAGTGAATGTAACTACAAATCAGCTTCTAGTCAGCCAGTCGGCGCGCCTATTCGGGGCAGTCCGTGACTTAATTCCTCACCCCGATTGGGGGATGACGCGCAAGCCTAAGAGGGAAATCGCGTCTAAGGTAAGAGTGGTGTCGACCGCCTCGTCGCGCGGTACCAGTCCCTGCGTTCGCCCATCTCGCCCGACGGCACGCAATTGCCGATCGGCGTGGCCAAGACGGTTGATCTCGCCGAGCACCGCCGGCGACAACCCGATCCCGCCGCGCAGAAGCGCCGGCGCCACCTGAGTCGCCGATAGCGACTGCAGACCACCCAATGCATTTCTACATGGCCTGTCAAGCCCCGCCTTGGCTGGCTACAAATGCATACTTTCGGTTACATTGGCCGGCCGCCTTGGAGTGGAAGGCGGTTCCAAAAACAATTCGTTCGGAGCAAGAGAGCCATGGTGCAAATCTGGAAGTTGGTCGGTACAAGCGTACTTGCCTTTGGTTTGGTGGACTGCGGCGGGGGCGGCAGTAGCGGTGGAAGTTTTCAACTAACCACACCC
>NZ_JBFUIU010001746.1:0-564 GCF_056401695.1 Variovorax sp. P4_D9 | reverse complement strand
CGCCCGAAGGGGCGGCCATCATCGACGGCTTCCTGCGCTACGCCATTCCGGCGGGCAACCGGCTGGAACTGTTCCTGGGCGCGGCCATCGGCGCGATCACCTTCAGCGGCTCGGTGATTGCCTTCGGCAAGCTCTCKGGCAAGTACAAGTTCCGCCTGTTCCAGGGCGCGCCGGTGCAGTTCAAGGGCCAGCACATGCTGAACCTGGTGCTGGGCCTCTTGACCATYGGGCTCGGCCTCCTGTACATGGCSACCGAGAGCTGGGCMGCCTTCCTCGCGATGGTGCTGCTGGCGTTTGTCATGGGCGTGCTGATCATCATCCCGATCGGCGGCCCCGACATGCCGGTGGTGGTGTCGATGCTCAACAGCTACTCGGGCTGGGCGGCCGCGGGCATCGGCTTCAGCCTGAACAACGCGATGCTGATCGTGGCGGGCTCGCTGGTGGGCTCCTCGGGTGCGATCCTGAGCTACATCATGTGCAAGGCGATGAACCGCTCGTTCTTCAACGTGATCCTGGGCGGCTTCGGCGGCGAGGCGGCCACGGCGGCCACCGGCGCCCAGGAGC
>NZ_JBFUIU010001745.1:0-567 GCF_056401695.1 Variovorax sp. P4_D9 | reverse complement strand
GATCAACCTCGTATACGTAGCCGATCTGGACCGGATGGTGGAGGTTTCGCCCGAAGACAGGCCGTTCCTTGCGGGTGCCGACACGGGGTTCGTCGCGCAGAACGTGTACCTCTATTGCGCTGCTGCGGGGCTGGCGACCGTGGTGCGCGCAATGATCGACCGGCGCCGGCTGGCGGAGGCGCTTCTCCTTCCGCCGAACCAGCGCATCACGCTCGCCCAGACGGTGGGGCACTCCAGATCGTGACTCTCTTGGTGCCGAGTGGTTGGGCGACTAAGCGGAACTTACCAAATCCATGACAACCAATAACGTCCTCGAACGTTATCCAATCAGCGGATTGATTGGAGGTGGGTTGCATGGGCAAGAAGATGGACGAGGCGACGCGCAAACGGGTGCGGGCTGGGCGAATGCTGCTGGCGGGCAAGACCCCCGCGCAGGCCGCAGCGGCGGTTGGCGTGGCACGCCAGACCGTGTACACGTGGAAGGCCCGGCTCGATGAAGGCGGGATCGATGCGTTGCGCGCCATGTCGCCGGGACGTCCTGCCCAGCTGGACGCACAGCAACTCGAG
>NZ_JBFUIU010001744.1:0-568 GCF_056401695.1 Variovorax sp. P4_D9 | reverse complement strand
GCACTACGAGTGAATCTTGAGCGCCTGGCTCTACCCTGKCGCAGTGATCGACATCGGCCACGGCCACCGGCCGCCGACGCCTCGATGCCTGGTCGTCGTGCGTGTCGTCAGCGGCAACGCCCGCGGAACGACGCTCTTTCGCATCGCCGGCGAGCCGAACGTCACCTGCAGTGGCGACGGATCGCCCGACTGCACCGTCTGGCGAGTCAAGGCTGTGCCGATCAGCCCGAAGAACGGAAAGGACATGAGCGGCGCGACGCACTCGCGTGGTGGAAGCGCGGGCCGCGATCTCGTGACCATCGGCGCCGACGTTTTCGCGGACGGCTATACCGAGCTTTCAGGGGACGCCTACCGCCAGAAGCTTGCGAGACGACTTCATGCGCATGGCGTCCGAATCCGAAGCGGTCCTGGCTGATCGGGCCGAGGCCATCGGGAGCGCATCGTGATGGGCTTTCACTTCGAATCCAATCCGTACGACGACGAGATCCATGAACTCCGCGCCGAGGACAACGCTCGTCGAGCCCGGGAACATGCCAAGCTGGCACACCCGGACCCGCGCGATCCCGAC
>NZ_JBFUIU010001743.1:0-568 GCF_056401695.1 Variovorax sp. P4_D9 | reverse complement strand
TGTCCTACTAGTCTGAGGCCGCACGTGTCAAACTTTCGGGACGCATCCAACGCAACCCCATGACAGAGCTGAAAACCCGTCTCACCGAGGCCAGCGCAAGTGCCTTCGTCGACTCGATCGCCGATGCCTCGCGCCGCGAGCAATGCCGAACCCTGCTGGACATGATGGCCGATGCCACGAAGGCCGAGCCGGTGATGTGGGGCAGCCACATCGTCGGCTTCGGTGCCTACCGCTACACCTACGCGAGCAGGCACTCCGGGGAGTGGTTCCTCCCCGGCTTCTCTCCCCGAAAGCGTTGGCAAGTGCGCAGAAGCCGGTCGATTGGCGAGATCGAATTCCATGTAGAGAATGACGACGCGATGAAGGACAAGCGTCCTGTGTGCCGAAGCGCAGGAAATCGAAGGGCGGCTCTTCGCTGCCCTGATCCTGCCTTTGCCTTGAGGTGCAGCCCATGTCCTCCATCGAAACCATCCAGCAGATCCTGGAGCCGCTGTTCCCCGGCCTCATCGGCGTGCGCATCCTCACGCTGGAACCCGAACGCGTGGCCGCCGAACTCGGTGTGCGGCCC
>NZ_JBFUIU010001742.1:0-569 GCF_056401695.1 Variovorax sp. P4_D9 | reverse complement strand
TCCCACGGGCACGCTCCTCCAAGAAGCATTGTGTCAAGAGCCTCGATTTTTTGCCGGAAGTGCCTGATGGGACGCTACAAAAGCTACAAAAGGTGCTTTCGTAGGTTCTGTAGCCCCCTGTAGGGGCGCGTTTCGCAAGTCGTTGTCATTTGACGGCGCGCAGGCCTGGCGAGAGATCTTGGACGGCGGCGGCGATCGCACGATCGACTGTTTGGACGAGATCGTGCTTTCGAGCGTCGGGAAGCTGAAACCGCTGGCTGGGAACGCGTCGATGCTCCCAATATGAAAGGTCCGCCTCGAAGGGTTTCAGGAACACAGTGAATCCGATGGTGCCAGCCTCGCGCGGATCTGCATAGATCACCGCGTTCGAAGTCTCTTTCGTGTATGTGCGAAGTTTCCCCGCAGGTGTCTTGAAGCCGAGTGCCTGGATACGCTGCTCAGCCCACGCGAGGTTTTCGTCGGTTCGAACATCGCCTTTCCGCAAGCCTTCGTCTGAAAGGCGGGCAGGGACGTATGGGTTGACCGCGAACTGAACCTCCCTCTTCCGCCGTGCTTCCATGGCCTCTCGC
>NZ_JBFUIU010001741.1:0-570 GCF_056401695.1 Variovorax sp. P4_D9 | reverse complement strand
GCGTCACGCCGGTGAGGTTTCAATGTCATGTGTGTCTCCGAATGGCGTCCGTTCAGCCAGGAAGGCTGCCGGTGCATATGTGTACTGTCGAGCGAGTTCATTGTGGTGTCGATCACTGCGGGCGAGGTTGCTTTGTGACCCCGGGGGTGTTCGAATCTGTTGATCGACCCACCCCGCCAGTGGCATGATCAAGCCACGATGCAGACCCCCCAACTGCTGCAGCTTCGGCACCTTCGTGCGTTCGCCGCGGTCGCCCGGGGTGGCAGCGTGCGCGCTGCTGCGGAGACGCTGTTTCGCGCGGCATCTGCGATCAGTCGGTCCATCGTCATACTTGAGAACGCACTCGATACCCCCCTGTTCGAGCGCCGTGGCCAGGGCATGCTGAACACGCCCGCCGCAGAAATGGTCTTGAGCCGATTCCAGGGAATCGAATACGAGCTTTCGGTTGTCGTGGACGAAGCCACGGCCTCCCGCGATCGGGCGCGCCGGCCCGCGACTTTCGAAGTCTTGTTGGATGAACGGCGGCTGCTCGCTGCGTCCTTGCTTGCGGAAGTCCACCATATGCCGACC
>NZ_JBFUIU010001740.1:0-571 GCF_056401695.1 Variovorax sp. P4_D9 | reverse complement strand
GTTGTAGCCATGACTCCGCTGGGCCGATTCGTCGACCCGCTGAAGCACGATGGAGGGCTCTTCGGCGGCATTCAGCACGATCTGGCGCAGAGGCTCTTCGAGCGCGCGCTGCACGATCCGGATGCCCGAGAGCTGGTCGAGGTTCGATGCGTCCGAATCCTTCAGCGCACGTCGCGCGCGCAGCAAGGCGACGCCGCCTCCCGGCACGATGCCTTCCTCGACGGCCGCGCGGGTCGCATGCAGAGCGTCTTCCACGCGGAGCTTGCGTTCCTTCAGCTCGGTCTCGGTCGCGGCGCCGACCTTGACCACCGCGACGCCGCCGGACAGCTTGGCGATGCGATCGTCCAATTGCTTGCGGTCGTATTCGCTGGTCAGCGTCTCGCGTTCCTTGCGGATGGCCGCCGCGCGTTCGCGAATGGCCTGCGTGTCTCCGGCGCCGCCAATGAGGGTGGTGCTTTCCTTGTCGATCACGACGCGGCGGGCGCGCCCGAGGTGGTCGGGTGTGGCCTTGGCCAGCGTCAGTCCAAGCTCGTTGGAGATCACTTGGCCGCCGGTCAACACGCCCATATCT
>NZ_JBFUIU010001739.1:0-577 GCF_056401695.1 Variovorax sp. P4_D9 | reverse complement strand
GCGCTGCGTGGCTGCGCGTGCTGGCTCGCGCTTGCGTTTGCTGCACATCCGCAGCGCTGGGCGCCGGCAAGTCCTCGAACAGTCCCTGGTCCTGATTCATCGCCTCGTCTGTGGCCTGTGTTGACATGCCAGGGCTGTAGCCAGTCCCGTGCCAGTTCGCGAGGGTCGGAGAAAAACTCTCACTCTCTCAGAACTCAGAACTCAGAACTCAGGACTTGGCATGAAGCTCTTCAGCTTTTTCCGCAGCGGCACCTCGCACCGGCTGCGCATCGCGCTCCATCTCAAGGGCGTTCCCTACGACTACGAGGCGATCGACCTGCGCCGCGAGCAACACTTGGGCGCCCCCTACAAGGCGATCCATCCGCAAGGCCTGGTGCCGGCGCTGCAGACCGACGGCGACGACGGCCTGCTGATCCAGTCGCCGGCCATCATCGAATGGCTGGAGGAGCGCCACCCCCAGCCGCCGCTGCTGCCGGCCGACCCGGCGGGCCGCGCCCGGGTGCGCGCGCTGGCCGCCGTCGTCGGCTGCGACATTCATCCAGTAAACAACCGGCGCATCCTCGAAGCACTGCGCCGC
>NZ_JBFUIU010001738.1:0-581 GCF_056401695.1 Variovorax sp. P4_D9 | reverse complement strand
TCCTTGAAGGTGCCGAGGAACCGGCCGACGATGCCCACCGCGGGGATCATCGTCCAGAGCTTCTCGCCCCACCAGCGGCCGTACAGGAGGCTCTCGCTCTGGTAACGCTCCCACGGGTCCTGGCGCAGATTGATCACCAAGGGGACGTTGGTTGAGTCGGGCTTGCCGTTGAAGAGATTGCCCTCTATGGTCTTGAAGCTGACCCTCCAGGCGTTGTAGCGCACGGCATCAGGTCGGCGTTGTCGCTGAAGTAGAAGAACTCGTGGCGCGGCCCGGGTGCTTCGCCCTTGAAGTAGGGCATGAAGTTGTAGCCGTCGAGGTGGTCCTGAAGGTCTTCTCGCCCGCCTTGTAGCCGGTCAGGAGCTTCTCCTTGGCCACCGGCTCGCCGTCGGCGGCGACCAGCGTCGGCAGCCAGTCTTCGGCCGCCATGATCTCGTTCATGATGGTGCCGGGCTGGATCACGCCGCGCCATTTCGCCACCATCGGCACGCGGAAGCCACCTTCGAACACGGTGCCCTTCTCGCCGCGGAACGGATGGTTGCCGCCATCCGGCCAGCTGAAGATCTCCGCGCCGTTGTCGC
>NZ_JBFUIU010001737.1:0-585 GCF_056401695.1 Variovorax sp. P4_D9 | reverse complement strand
GTAGGCGCCGATGCCCACGCTGTCGGCAAAGCGCTCGGCGCCTTCCTTGCCCGGCCGCGCGGCAACGCCGATGTGCTGTTCGAGCACCGTGAACTCTGCCTCGATGCGCCGCCCCTCGCGGTAGTAAGCCTGCTTGGCCAGTCCGTCGGTGGTACCCAGCACATCGCCCCGCAGCCTCAGGCCCTTGTAGCCTTGGCCGCCGTCATGGCGTGGCGCGTCGGTCTGCATCCAGTAGAAGAAGGCCAGGCTGAACTGCCGGGCTTCTTCCAGTGCGACCGCTTGCGCGTCCGGCGTGACGCCGACGACCGGTTTTTCCCAATAGTCCATTTGCGGCCAGTTCGCCAGCGTAATGTCGCTCGCGTAGCTGCCTGGGGTGAAATGCTGGCGGTAGGCGATGCGCCGTGCGTGCCACAGGTCGTAGAGCGATTCAGTGTCGGTCGGGCCCACGAACAGCGGCCGCTCGCGCGGCTTGTGCGTCACGAAGTCGCTCAGGGTCCAGCTCAATTGCGGGCCGGGCCAGCAGTCGAGCTGCAAGGTCTTCAGACGTTCGTAGCCGGCGGGTTTCTCGATCGTGTGGTCTTCGCC
>NZ_JBFUIU010001736.1:0-586 GCF_056401695.1 Variovorax sp. P4_D9 | reverse complement strand
GTCGATCACGGTGAATCTGCGCAGCAAGGAAGGCCAGCAGATCGTGCGCGACCTCGCGGCGGGCGTCGACGTCGTGATCGAGAACTTCCCGGTTGGCACGCTCAAGCGCTACGGCCTCGGGCCGGATGCGCTGCGCGAGTCGAACCCGGGGTTGGTCTACCTGTCGTGCACCGGTTTCGGCCAGACAGGCCCTTACGCCCCGCGCAAGGGCTACGACACCGTGTTCCAGGCGATGGGCGGAATCATGAGCCTGACCGGAGAGCGCGGCGGCGGCCCGGTCAAGCCGGGTCTGCCGGTGGCGGACCTGACTTCGGGCCTCTGGGCCGCGATCGCCATCCTGTCGGCGCTGCAAGGGCGAAGCGCGTCGGGGCAAGGCTCTTACATCGACCTGTCCATGTTCGATGCGCAGGTGAGCCTGCTGACGCTGGCAGCAGCCCGCTGGTTCGCGCTGCAAGAGGTGCCGCCACGCCTCGGTACCGAGCATCCTGGTCGCGTGCCGTCGGCGAGTTTCGAAGCGTCCGACGGCCGCTGGCTCCACATCACCGCCAGTGATCAGCACTGGGCCCCGCTGTGCGCAGTGCTGGGC
>NZ_JBFUIU010001735.1:0-592 GCF_056401695.1 Variovorax sp. P4_D9 | reverse complement strand
GTGATGCTCCTCGAGCAGCTTGCGCAGCTGCGCCTCGTCGGTCTCGCCTTCGTGCCAGACCTTGCGATGTACGCTGGCGGCCTGCTCGGCCGAGGTCAGCACCTTGTCGAGCGACACCATCGAGAGGTTGCAGCGCGAGGCGAACTGGCCGTCCTCGTCGTAGACGAAGGCGACGCCGCCGCTCATGCCGGCGGCGAAGTTGCGCCCGGTCTTGCCGAGCACCGCGACCGTGCCGCCGGTCATGTATTCGCAGCCATGGTCGCCGGTGCCTTCGACCACCGCCGTCGCGCCCGACAGCCGCACCGCGAAGCGCTCGCCGGCCACACCGCAGAGATAGGCTTCGCCGGTGGTGGCACCGTACAGCGCGGTGTTGCCGACGATCGTGTTGCGCGCCGCCTCGCCGCGGAAGTCCAGGCTCGGACGCACCACCACGCGGCCGCCCGACAGGCCCTTGCCGGTGTAGTCGTTGGCGTCGCCGATCAGGTACAGCGTGATGCCGCGCGCCAGGAAGGCGCCGAAGGACTGGCCGCCCGTGCCTTCGAGCTGGATGCGGATCGAGTCGTCGGGCAGGCCCTGCGGATGCACCTTTGTC
>NZ_JBFUIU010001734.1:0-592 GCF_056401695.1 Variovorax sp. P4_D9 | reverse complement strand
ACAAGGAGCTTTCCATGAACTCATCCATCGTTCGCACCCTGCCGGCCGCCCTGACACTGGCCTTCGCCTGTGTCGGCGCGCCGGCGATTGCGCAAACCACGGCACCGAGTACCACCCAGAAGGTGGAAAAGGAAGGCGAGAAGGCCTGGGACAAGACCAAGGAAGGTACCGAGAAGGCCTGGGATGCCACCAAGAGCGGCACCGATAAGGCYGTGAAGGCGACCGAGAAGGGCGCCAAGAAGACCGGCAAGGCCATCGACAACGTGGCCTCCGATGCCGCTTCTGGGACCCGCAAGGTGGGCGACAAGATCGGCGAGAAGATCCCGGGCAYGGTCCAGAACGAAGCCGCCAAGGGCGAAGCCGCCAAGAAGCCCTGAGCGCGCGCACCGGCGCTCTCGCAGCCCCAATGAAAACCCGCCGAGGCGGGTTTTTTTCATGGGCGGTGCCGAGCAGGGCGAGCGGGCCATGAACCGCGAAGCTTTCGTGATCAAGGCGAGGCGGCGTAGATCCGGCGGTTGTGCAGTGAAGGAGTGCGTTCTTACCTGGGGAGATCTCGCCTTGCGCCTGAAAGGGCGACGGCGTTGAGCCGGAG
>NZ_JBFUIU010001733.1:0-593 GCF_056401695.1 Variovorax sp. P4_D9 | reverse complement strand
CAGCTGGCGCACGGCGAAGTGCGCCAGCAGCAGCCCCCACAGCTCCTGCTGTACCAGGTCCGGCGTCTTGCTGCGCAGCACGGTGCTGGCGCCACGCAAGTGCGTCTTGAACTCGTCAAACACACCCTCGATTTCCCAGCGCTCGTGGTACAGCGCCGCCAGCTCCAGGCCCGGTGCTTGATCGGCGTTGAGCACGGTGGTGATCAATCGGTAGCTGTCTTCGCTAGGGGTGGCCGAGTTGTGCAGCGTGTACTCAATGACGCGCACGGTCGTGCCGTGACGCCGAGCGCTGTCGGCACTGTCGTAGACGGTGCTCAGGTACGAACCGTCGGCCAGCACCTGCTGTGSCGCCAGCTTGATCGTGGCGCTCACGCGCCATAGCAGTGCGGCCCCGCTGCCCGCGGCCAGTTGCCACAGCTTGAAGCTGTAAAAGCCCCGATCCGCCAGCAGCAGCATGTCCTTGCGCAACCAGTCGGGCAGCACCTCGGCGGCCATCGCTTTCTCGCTGCGCGCGTACGGGGCGATGTCCGCCGCCACGACGGCGTGCGTGCCGCATTCGACCAGCCCGAGCACGCGCGCTTGCGGGAAGGCGC
>NZ_JBFUIU010001732.1:0-599 GCF_056401695.1 Variovorax sp. P4_D9 | reverse complement strand
CCCGCGCGAAGTCCAYCGGCCTCAAGGATAAGTCCCGCGTCTTCAACACCGCGTGCGTCGAGGCGCTGGAGGTCGAGAACCTCGTCGAAGTAGCGCGGGCGACGATCGTATCGGCGGCGGCGCGTCACGAATGTCGCGGCGCTCACATGGTGATGGACTACGAACGCCCGGCCAACGCCCCCTTGCACGCGCTAGGACGCAACGACATAGAGTGGCTGAAGCACACGCTGTGGTACAGCGAGGGCGATCGACTCGACTACAAGCCGGTTCGCCTTAAACCCCTGACGGTCGAGAGTGTGCCGCCCAAGGTTCGCACGTTCTGAACCCGTGACCAACTGGGAGTGCGTGGCGGAACCCAACTTCCGCGGCCTTGCTGGCAGTGCTGATGTCACCAGCATGCCGGTGAGCATCTCGCTCTGGTTCCTGCCGGTCGCCAATGTCGCCACTATTGGCCGCCATTTTCGATGAGGCCCTCGGCATGCAGGCAAACGTAGACGTCTTACGTGTCCGTTGAACCGGATCTTTGCGCGTTGGCTGCACCCCGAGGGCGACCGAATGTCTCAAGGAATGGCGTCACTCAAGCCAGCGTCCTTGAACGC
>NZ_JBFUIU010001731.1:0-601 GCF_056401695.1 Variovorax sp. P4_D9 | reverse complement strand
CTGGCCAGCCGCGCCACCTTCGAGGACGACCTCGCGAAGGCACTCAAGCACGCCGAAGACGAGGGCACGGTCAGCCCGCAGGAAGTGCACCAGCTGATGGCGCAGGCCCGCGGCGCCGGCTCGCTGCAATCCGGCGACGGCACGCGCTACGGAGACGCAAAGGCTGCCGGGCGCAATGCGCTCTCGCGCCTGGCACTCGGCTGGGGCAAGGTGTTCGGCATGGCCGAGCAAGTGAACCGCCGCGTGACCTTCATCGCGGCCTACCGGATTGCCAAGGCGCAGAAGATGGCCGACCCGGCGGGCTTCGCCAAGAAGGCCGTCAACGAAACGCAGTTCGTCTATTCAAAGGCAGCCAAGATGCGCTGGGCGCGCGGCGCGGTGGGCGGCACGCTCATGACCTTTAAGACGTATAGCGTGGCCTACCTCGAGCTGCTGCACCGCATGTGGACGCAGGGCGGCAAGGAAGGCAAGCACGCCGTCATGCTCGCGCTGGCCGTCATGCTGCTGATGAGCGGCGCCGGTGGGCTTCCGTTCTCCGACGACCTCGACGACCTGGCCGATGGCCTGGGCCAGCTGATGGGCTACAACCTGGGCTACAACC
>NZ_JBFUIU010001730.1:0-602 GCF_056401695.1 Variovorax sp. P4_D9 | reverse complement strand
GGCGTACAGACTGTCCTTGCGCTTCCCCATGATCCCCTCCAGCCCCAGTTTGCAGGCYGAGGCCACGACGTCCCGCGGCGSSCCKGCGAAGGCCTCGCTGAACCGKAKCGAGTCGGGMGCKTCWTCGAGSARYTGCTTCWGSMGCGCGCGSCGCTCGAYCAGCGCMACCTGGCGCAGRTCSARGCCGTCGTGATGCATCAGGTCGAAGAGGTGGAASGTGATGTCCTTSGTCCTGGCGTTGTCGAACGCGTTCTGGAGGGCTCCGAAGTCGGGCAGCCCCTSCTCGYTGAGGATCACRATCTCGCCGTCGAGCCAGCACGGCGCTAGCTTCATCGCGGCCAGGTCGCGCACCAGGTGCGGCAGCTTCTTCGACCAGTCGTGGCCATTGCGCGTGAAGAGCCGAGCGCCGGCGTCGTCAACCCGCGCCAGCAAGCGGTACCCGTCGAACTTGATCTCCAACACCCAGTCATCGCCGGAGCTGGGCGGCCCGTCGACGAAAGTGGCCAGCTCGGGCGCGAGCTTGGCGGGGAGGGCCACTCTTCCTGACGCCTTCTAAGACGCCCGTCGATTCGGTCGACGCGGCCGCGCCGGCGGGCGCTGGC
>NZ_JBFUIU010001729.1:0-603 GCF_056401695.1 Variovorax sp. P4_D9 | reverse complement strand
TGGACATCTGCTTCATTCACGACATTGACGTTTTCACGCGCAGCGCCGAGCAGCCCGAGGTTTTCAGGCAGGCGATGGATGGCTGCTGGAAGGCGCTGGAGAAGTTGCGGTCCGAAGGGTCGATAAAGGCGATCGGGGTTGGCGTCAACGAGTGGGAGGTGTGTCATGAGGCGCTGAAGCAGCGGGACTTCGACTGCTTCCTCCTTGCTGGCAGGTACACGTTGCTCGAGCAGGATGCGCTCAACGATTTTCTGCCGCTGTGCGAGAGGCGGGGCGCCGCGGTGGTCGTCGGCGGCGGCTTCAACTCCGGCATCCTGGCGACGGGGGCCAAGACCGGCGCGAAATACAACTATGCGCCCGCGCCTGAATCGGTCCTGCGTCGCGTGGCAGACATCGAAAAAGTATGCGCCGAGTATTCGGTGCCGCTTCCCGCAGTAGCACTGCAATTCGTGGTTGCTCATCCGGCGATCCCTTCTTTCATCGCCGGCACGCGGACGGTCCAGCAGCTTCAGCAAAACCTCCAATGGTTCAATCACCCAATACCGGCGGAGCTCTGGGCCGATCTCAAGCGTCGCGGCCTCCTTCGGGATGACGCGCCGGTGC
>NZ_JBFUIU010001728.1:0-603 GCF_056401695.1 Variovorax sp. P4_D9 | reverse complement strand
ATGATGGACGACGCGACTGCCGCCTCGGCGCTCGCGGGGTTTTCTGCCAAGCTGAATTCGATCGCCGAGCCGATGCGCTAGAGCCTGACCTACGACCAGGGCAAGGAGATGTCGCGTCACGCGGACCTGGCCGCACAGACCGGGGTGAAGATCTACTTCTGCGACCCGCACAGCCCTTGGCAGCGCGGCACCTGCGAGAACACCAACGGCCTGCTTCGTCAGTACATGCCCAAGGGCACAGACCTGAGCCTGCTCACCCAGGACGAGCTCGATGGGATCGCCGACAGCATGAACGATCGGCCTCGCGCCTCGCACGCGTGGCACACGCCTCTGGAGGTCTTCGCAAGAACGCTCGACTCGTTCCATCAACCCTCAGCATCAATCCACTGACTCAACTCTGTTGTGCTTCAGACTTGAAACCGCCCTGTGTTTATTCGCCGCGAGGACAGTAAGTCCACGTGAGCACGGAGGCTGTCGACGACCCCGGCGCTCTGGATTCCTGTTGAGGAGTGCCCTGTTCTCTGGTTGGATTAGGATCGATAATGGCGCTCTATCGCCCGCCTGACCCTCCCAATTGCTGGCGCCGCCAGCGCGGATGGTGTC
>NZ_JBFUIU010001727.1:0-603 GCF_056401695.1 Variovorax sp. P4_D9 | reverse complement strand
CACACCTCAACCCCAACACGCTACTCCTCGACACCAATACTTTGTAGACGACGAAACCTCGACTGTCAAACACGATTCGTTGGCGACCCACTGCGTGTGACTACTCCCACCCGCATGCCACGCCAACTTTGATGGGTCATTTCCGATGAGCAAAAGTGGGTCACTTTCAATGAGCGCCAAAGGGAGGCCCTGAAGCAGGATGCGCCGCGCCCCGGGCGCACCCCCAGCGTCACGGCGGAGCTTGAATCGAGCATCGTGGACAGGACGCTGCACGAAAAGCCCATCGCCGCCACGCACTGGAGCACGCGCACGCTGGCCGCGCAGCTCGGGGTGGGGCCGACGACGATTCGCCGCGTGTGGAAACGCAACGGCCTGAAGCCGCATCGCCAGAGCAGCTCCAAGCTCTCGCGGGACCCGCGCTTCGAGGACAAGTTGCTGGACGTCGTGGGGCTGTACTTGAGTAAGCGTGCGACCGAGTCTCGGCGGCACGCTTACGTACTTGAATCCACCCGAGCGCGTCCTGGTGCTCAGCTGCGACGAAAAAAGTCAGATCCAGGCACTCAACCGCACCCAGCCGGGCTTGCCGATGAAGAAAGGCCGCGC
>NZ_JBFUIU010001726.1:0-606 GCF_056401695.1 Variovorax sp. P4_D9 | reverse complement strand
GTCATGGTCTACACATGGAGGGAGCCACTCGCTTGTGTCTATCTAGGATCATTTTTGGAATTGTTTGACATATTCCATGATGCCTCTTAGAGTTCAGATGCACAAAGCACAGGATTTGTGCTCCCATGAACACACAGCGCCAGACCGCCGCAAGGCACACCGGAAAACGCATCGGCTACGTTCGGGTTTCCAGTGTTGGCCAGAATGATGCCCTGCAACTGGATGGCGTTGAGCTGGACAGGACCTTCACGGACAAGGCGAGCGGCAAGGACTCCCATCGGCCTCAGCTTCAGGCGATGCTCGACTACGTACGCGAAGGCGACCACCTGTTCGTGCACAGCATGGACCGCCTTTCACGATCCTTGAGGGACTTGCAGGACGTGGTGGAGGCGCTGACCCCAAGGGGGTGTCGGTGACGTTCATGAAGGAACGTCTCACTTTCGCCAAGGACGACAGCGATCCGATGTCGATGYTGATGCTCCAGTTGCTTGGCGCCATCGGTCAGTTCGAGCGGTCTCTGATCAAAGAACGCCAGCGCGAAGGGATAGCGATCGCGAAGGCCCAAGGGGTCTACAAGGGGCGTAAGCCGGTCCTCGACGCTGACGC
>NZ_JBFUIU010001725.1:0-608 GCF_056401695.1 Variovorax sp. P4_D9 | reverse complement strand
GTCTTTGAAGCGTTCACGACTGTGTTCAAGCGGAAGACCAAGGTCTACATCCGCATGGTCACTGGCGGCAGTGGTGTGCTGCCGCCGGGTGACTTGCCACACGACCTTCAAAGTGTGCTCGCAGACAAGGCAAGCAAGCTGGCGAGTCAGTTTCTGACAATCTGCATCCGGGCCATCGACTATTGCCCGCCCGTGGGTCTGGAATTCGGAGACTATCTGCGCGCGCTCATCACGGCGGACTACGACGTGGTGCCCGACGACATTTGGGACTATCGAGGCGCGGTGATTGAGGCATTTCGTCGGCGCAACATCTATCCGCGTTCGGTCGCGAATCTGTCGGAGGACGCGCTCCTCTGGCGGGGGCCACGTCAGCCGCTTCCCGCCATTGGAGAGCTTCACTTCCGAAAGCTCCAGTTCAGCGGAGATCCGGGCCACGCTGTTGACTCGGTTGAGCTCTACCGGCAGGCGTGCGCGCTAGGGGCTTATGTGTCGGATCCCGGAAAGATGAACGAGTTCGGGCTGGTCCCCGCCGGTGATCCCCGACTCGAAGGCGACAGCATCGGCCTGCCTTGTGTGGAGTCCATTCGCTCGGCTCGGCGTGCCGGACC
>NZ_JBFUIU010001724.1:0-610 GCF_056401695.1 Variovorax sp. P4_D9 | reverse complement strand
GTATTGTCAGGATTGCGCGCGCGAAACGGAAATTTTTCACCCATGGTTTGCTACAACTGTCAAGAAAATGGTCGATGATTCTATTCTTGAATTATGTTCGACGCGCCCAGCATCATTCCCCGGCATGTGCGTGCGACGCTAGGGCTGTTTGGCCGAGACGGCGCATCTTGTCATCTCAGACCGTCTCGCGTGAGGGGAGCACTTGGACGAGTTCCGGCACGGCCGTGAACAGGTCCGCCACGAGGCCGTAGTCGGCCACGCTGAAGATCGGGGCTTCTTCGTCCTTGTTGATCGCCACGATCGCCTTGGAGTCCTTCATGCCCGCCAGATGCTGGATCGCGCCCGAGATGCCCGCCGCGATGTAGAGCTGCGGCGCGACGATCTTGCCCGTCTGGCCGACCTGCCAGTCGTTCGGGGCGTAGCCTGCGTCGACGGCTGCGCGGCTGGCGCCCAGGCCCGCGTTGAGCTTGTCGGCCAGCGGCGCCATCACTTCCTGGAACTTCTCGGCGCTGCCCAGGGCCCGGCCGCCCGAGACGATGATCTTGGCGGCCGTCAGTTCGGGGCGCTCGCTCTTGGTGACCTCGCGGCCGATGAAGCTCGACTTGCCGCT
>NZ_JBFUIU010001723.1:0-612 GCF_056401695.1 Variovorax sp. P4_D9 | reverse complement strand
ATGCAATACAACGCAGGGGGTGCCTGATGGCAAGCCCCCTCGCGCTCGAAGCGGCCCAAGGAAAGATGATGGCGCCGCTCTGCCTGCGGTGTGAAGGCTGCGCCGGCCTTCTTACTCATATCGAGGCGGCAATTGCGCTAAACGACAACTGGATCAAGAGCACGCTGACGCCGATTCGAGATGCTGGGAAGGCTGCGATCGATCTTCGGAGACGCATCGAGGTGGCCCGGGGTGTTGGCCTCGACAGCGAATGGGGCGCGAACCAGAAAGCGGTCGCTCTGAGCGTATTGGTCGGCCTGGGGGCTTCCTCGGACCTTCGCCACGTCTCCGACTCTCGCGCGTTTCAGCTTGCCGCGATGGATCGCATTCTGTCGTCGAAGGGCCTTCCCGCAGACGATGCCGATCACGCTCGGAGCGTCTTCGTGACGATCGAAGGCACGCCAGAGGCGAATCAGTTCGTTCTCGATCTCGCACAAGCCAAGGCGAAACTCGATCAGCGGAGAGCTCGGTACTTCGAGCAGGCTCGGCCCTTAGCTTATGTGGCCGGCGATCTCACGCAAATCGGTCGCGAGTGGCAAGAGGCGGAGGGCTCTGTATGGGTGGACCCCGTCC
>NZ_JBFUIU010001722.1:0-614 GCF_056401695.1 Variovorax sp. P4_D9 | reverse complement strand
CGACCCCACTCGCCCTCCTGCGCCAGCTCATCGCCGCGCGCATGGCCTCGATCGACGAGAGCTTCGCGCCACGTCAGGATGGCTCCCTCCCCTACGCCGACGGCGATTCGGACGCCGCCCCCGTGCTCATTCGACAGCACACGATGTTGACGGATCTGCTCGAGGCAGCCACGGTCGGCGTGCCTGCGCTGGACTTCGCCTTCGAGGGCGAGTTCGATCCCGTCGAGGCCTCGCTCGCGCCAGAGGGTGAAACGGCCTTCGAGAAGAGCAGAGCGTTGCACGAGATCGCACTGGCCGGCATCGAGCCCATCATCGCCGCGGCGCGCGCTGCCGGCATCGCCATCCATGCACCGGAGCTTGAGCATGAAGCCGAGTCGGTCGCGGACCAGCAGCCCGAAGGAGCGCGACTTGGCTGCTGATTTGAACGATCGCCTTCGCTCCGCCGCGGCCGTCTTCGACAAGTTGCGCACGCGCCGGGCCGGCCCGCGCATCGGCACCCTCTTCGACCGTCCGATTCACGGCTCTGGTGCAAAGTTTGGGGGTAGCCGAGCGACGTCTCCAGAGGGCCGCGCAGGTTATGCCGAAAGCACGGCATTCCAGATCGCGGGCGCAGC
>NZ_JBFUIU010001721.1:0-614 GCF_056401695.1 Variovorax sp. P4_D9 | reverse complement strand
TTCCGCGTCAAGGATTCGCACAAGGCCTATGCGCGGGCACTGGAGCTCGGCGCACAGCCGATCGAGATCGCCACCGGACCGATGGAACTGCGCCTGCCGGCGATCAAGGGCATCGGCGGCGCGCCGCTGTACCTGATCGACCGCTTCGAGGACGGCAAGTCGATCTACGACATCGACTTCGAATTCATCGAGGGCGTCGAGCGGCATCCCGTCGGCCACGGCCTGAAGCTGATCGATCACCTGACCCACAACGTGTATCGCGGCCGCATGGCCTTCTGGGCCAACTTCTACGAGAAGCTGTTCAACTTCCGGGAGATCCGCTACTTCGACATCCAGGGCGAATACACCGGCCTGACCTCGAAGGCGCTGACCGCACCGGACGGCAAGATCCGCATCCCGCTGAACGAGGAATCGTCCAAGGGCTCGGGCCAGATCGAGGAATACCTGATGAAGTTCAACGGCGAAGGCATCCAGCACATCGCCCTCCTCAGCGACAACCTGATCGACACCATCGACCAGCTCGGTCTGGCCGGCGTGCCCTTGATGACCGCACCCAACGACATCTACTACGAGATGCTCGAGACGCGGCTGCCAGGCCACGGCCAGCCGGTCGC
>NZ_JBFUIU010001720.1:0-617 GCF_056401695.1 Variovorax sp. P4_D9 | reverse complement strand
CAGATGCACAGCGATGGCGGTGATGACAATGACGACAGCGTCGACACCATCCACCGAGCTCGCGCGCAACTCCTACTCAGCCGCATTCCGCAGCCACACCGGCCGATGGGAGCCCTTGCCCGGCACCGGGGACCTCGCCACGGTGGCCGATCTGGTCGTCTCTTTGCTCGGCCCCTACTTCGAGCCTATTACATAAAGCTATTTACGGGATGTTTTACTAGGCCAGATCCCGCGCCATCTCCCGCATCGCCATCGATGGCGCGCCGTAGTTCACCAGCCGCACGTCCAGGTCGAAGCCCTGCACGTTCTTCACCGCGCGCTTGATGGCCGCGTGGATCCAATCTGGACAGCGCGAGTTTGCCAGTGGGCGAATGCGTCGTCGACGGCACGCGCCATGGTGTGCTGTGCGGCACTTCGATTCGCGGCGGCGATTGGTCGGTGTCTTTCGCCGGCACCGCCGGTTCACGGCGCGCCGACCCGACCTCGGCCGCTGGCGGCGACAGAAAGCCTTGCTGGATTTGCCGCTGAACGGCCTCGACCGTCCGCTGCCGCTGCAGCACCAGGGCCTGGCTGCGCCGTGGCTCGCCGGGCAACGCCGGGATCCCTCGATCCTCTGG
>NZ_JBFUIU010001719.1:0-618 GCF_056401695.1 Variovorax sp. P4_D9 | reverse complement strand
GGCATCGTCTCGCTGGACGACCTGATGGACGAATGCGCCAAGGAACTCGCCGGCCTGGCGAGGGTGATCCGCAGCGGCATCCAGAGGGAAGTGGCCGAAACGAACACCGCCCCGCCCCCGCCGAAGCCTTTGCCCTTGCGCTTCCCCGCGACGGGCACGGCCGGCCGGAGCTCCGTCCCGGCGCCGCATTGACCGGCTTCATGACGCGGCCCCCAAGGAAGCGCATCCTCGTACCCATTGACGGCAGCGCGACCGCCGAACAGGACCTGCGCGAAGCGATTCGGCTGGCCGCAGATCAGAAGGCTCGACTGCGTCTGCTGTACGTCATCGACGACTTCCCGATGCTGGTCGAGTTGTCGAGTGTCGCAAACTTCGACGAAGCGCTGCAGAAGTTGCGCGACTACGGGCAGCGGCCTCTCGCTGGCGCCCAGAAGATGGCGGGCGAAACCGGCGTGCAGCCGACACGGTTCTGCGCGAGGTCACGGAAGGCCGCATCGCCAACGCCGTGGTGGACGAGGCCGGGACTTACGCATGCGACCTGATCGTCATGGGCACTCACGGTCGGCGTGGCCTGAGTCGCATGGCGCTGGCAGCGATGCGGATCTCGTCGTATGAACT
>NZ_JBFUIU010001718.1:0-622 GCF_056401695.1 Variovorax sp. P4_D9 | reverse complement strand
GCCCTGAGCCTTCGCGCTCGGCCGTCGGCGCGGCCGGCGCCACTGCCGCATGCGGCTCGGCGACCGCGGTAGCCATCACCTCGGGCGGCAGGTCCTTTGGCTCGATCAGCTGCGCCGGCGCCATCACCGTGAGCCAGTGGCAGATGTTCTCCAGCTGGCGCACGTTGCCGGGGAAGCTGAAGGTGGCCAGCTGCGCCAGCGCCGCATCGGAGATGCGCTTGGGCTCGACGCCGAGCTGCTTGGCACTCTGTTGCAGGAAGTGGCGCGTCAGGGCCGGCACGTCCTCGCCACGCTCCCGCAGCGCGGGCAGCCGCAACCGGATCACGTTGAGCCGATGGAACAGGTCTTCGCGGAAACCGCCGAGCTTCACGCGCTGCTCGAGGTCCTGGTGGGTCGCCGCGATCACACGCACATTGGCCTTGACCGAGTTGTGGCCACCGACACGGTAGAAATGCCCGTCGCTCAGCACCCGCAGCAGCCGCGTCTGCAGGTCAAAGGGCATGTCGCCGATTTCGTCGAGGAACAACGTTCCGCCCTCGGCCTGCTCGAAGCGGCCGCGCCGCATCGTCTGGGCGCCGGTGAAGGCGCCGCGCTCGTGGCCGAACAGCTCGCTCTCTAAGAG
>NZ_JBFUIU010001717.1:0-627 GCF_056401695.1 Variovorax sp. P4_D9 | reverse complement strand
CGTCACCACCACGCGGCCCACGCCGCTTCAGGCCAAGGCCTTCAAGCTGCTCGGCTTGAATCCCGCCTGTACCCAGTAGCCGCTCTCCCTGCGAACCAAAAGCTCAAGCAGGGTGCGCACTTACGTCTCGGCGATTACCAAAGTTCGGCCTAGTGCTCGGCCTGGTGCTGATGCAAATGCCGTGGCACAACCTGGCTCCGTCGTCTTCCTCGACCAAGGTTGGACGCCAGCTGTGAGGGGCGTGCGCACCGACAAAACGATCGCCGCGCAGGGCGCCTACCTGCGCCTGCAAGCTTGACCGCGATTCGCGCCCACCAGGGCGCTGAGCTTTGGGGGGCCCTTACTGCCGCCTGTTCATTCCAGGTAGTCAATGAACTGCGGGATCACCTCGCGCAGGAAGCGGATTTCCTCAGTGGGAATGCCGCGCGGCTCCAGGTCGAAATGGATGAAGGTGCCATAGGGCGTGCCGCACTCTCGCGTCAGCAGCCGTCCGTAGTACGACTCGACCATGCCGACATAGGGTCGGTTCGTCAGGCGCCGATCCTTGGAGGCATGGCTGGTCACGAACTCGCCATGCTCGAGCGCGTGCTGGCAGAAGCTCTTGCTCAGAGGTACCACCTTCAGCCC
>NZ_JBFUIU010001716.1:0-633 GCF_056401695.1 Variovorax sp. P4_D9 | reverse complement strand
GCGCTACCGTGCAGAACCGGATCGGCAAGCTGGAGGGCRCGGGCACCATCGTCGGCTACACGGTGGTTTGAAGCCAGAGGCCGAAGGGCACCGCATCCGCACGATCACCGGCATCGCGGAGGGGCCACCACAGCGAGGCGGTCCGGCGCGCACTGCGCGGCCATCCTCACGTGGTCGCGCTGCACACGACCAAGCTTGGCCGCCGCGCGCTCGCTGGAGTGACGGGCCCGCGAGCGGGAGGCGAGCGGCCGGCCAGTCTGGAGGCACCGGCCACTGCCCCCACCATTTGCCAGTGACTTCGTCGAAGCGGCCCGTCTGCTTCCCGACGTTCGCGTTGATATATGCCTCGTCGACTATTGATATTTCCGTAAAACATGACAACCGCTGAGCGCGCCGAGCGTTATGCCTCCAGGAACAATGCTGGAGGATATTGGCATGGTGCAAATGCGATTGAGCGAGGCGGCCAAGAAGCGATTGCGGGCGGGGCGGATGCTGCTGGCCGGCAAGAGTTGCGCCGATGCGGCCCTGGCCGTCGGGGTGGCTCGGCAAACCGTGTACACATGGAAGCGCCTGCTCGATGAAGGCGGCATCGATGCGCTTCGAGCCGTGCCCGAGCGCGGGCGTCCGGCCCAG
>NZ_JBFUIU010001715.1:0-635 GCF_056401695.1 Variovorax sp. P4_D9 | reverse complement strand
CTCATGGGCCCCGCCCGCGAGAGTCGCTGCATGTGACCAGGTTTTGTGGAAGCGGCAACGGGTGTCGCCTTTACGCGTGCCTGAAGGCGAGAGGAGCGGAGTGTGATGCGCTGCCATCGGGACTGGCCGCCTCTCCTTTCAATCCCGTGAGCGGCAGAATGCGGAGCCATGTGATCAGGCGGAGAGCAACGCCTCGGCAGCGCCGCGGTCCTTGCGCCGATGGCTGTCTCGCCGAGTAGCAGTACGCTCCCCAACGCCTGCCCTCTTCGACCAGTGAGTGACCGTTTTCAATAGCAGCGAACGTCGGGAACGGGTCGGGATGATGAGTTCGTCGTCGGCCGGACCGGTCACTCGACTCGCGCCGCCCGCAGCGTGGCCGCGTCGCCGGGAGCCTTTGGTGATCGACTGCTTCCTGGGTGCAGCCGACGCTGGTCTCGAAGGGCATTCAAAGTCAGGTTTCCGAGCCCGCCGCCCTTCGGGCGTGGAACGTGACAGGCTGCAGCCAGTCTTGACCTGCCGCACGATTGGCGCAACCCAAGGACCGTTCATGGCCGGGACCGCCTGTTCCCGAGGCGCGCTGACAGCTGCCATTGGGCAACCAGGCCGTCAGCCCGAAGGACCGCTGCCGGGTTCGG
>NZ_JBFUIU010001714.1:0-638 GCF_056401695.1 Variovorax sp. P4_D9 | reverse complement strand
TTGGACCTGCGCGGGGTGTGCCCGACAAAACTACGGAGACGGCAACCGCCGTTCTCGAGAACCGAACGAGGCCCCCGCGCGCGTCTTTCATCAGGGTCCGCAGCTAGGCACGTGCTGCATCGATGACCGTTTGTAGTTCAGCCAGTCTGAGTAACGCTCGCGCGCCCAGGACCAGCAGCGATCGGACGTAGGGGTCCCCCGCCTTCGTGATATGCCCGAGTCGTGCCTTCCCACCCGAGCTGTACTGGCTGGGGACCAACCCGAGCCAGGCTGCGAATTGGCGGCCACACTTGAACTCATGTCCGTTGCCGATCATCGCCAGCAGTGCGGTGGCGGTGGTTGGGCCGACGCCGCTCAAGCGCATGAGCTGCTGGGCCCGAGTGTCTTCGCGCGCCATCTGTGCGATGTGCCGGTCGTAGAGCGCGATCCGCTCGTCCAGCCGCATCAATTCGCTGAGCAGATCGCCGATGACGGTGTTGCTCCACCCGGGCAGATCCTCCAGGCAGGCGGCGGCTTGACGACGCACGGTCGATGCCTTCAGCGGCAGCACGATACCGAACTCACTGAGCAAGCCGCGAATCCGATTGATGGTTGCCGTGCGCTGCTCGATGAATCCCTGGCGCACGCGATGCACGCTC
>NZ_JBFUIU010001713.1:0-642 GCF_056401695.1 Variovorax sp. P4_D9 | reverse complement strand
GTATTTGGTTACATTTGGCTCGGCAGTTGGAGTATGTTTCCAGCCCTTCCTGCCGACTTCGTCAGGCTTTTCTTCTTCATCGGGAGCGTGAAACATGTCCCGGTACCTCTGCGAACTGAAGAATCTCCTGGTGGATTTGAAGGACCGCTACGGGGAAGGCGATGATTCGGTTCAGCAGGTAAAGCACGAACTCGAAGTGGTTGAGGCCATGGAATCCGAGCATCGGAATCCGTTCACCGTTGGCCGGGACCAACTGCTCCGCAGGAGCAGCAAGCACAAATGGGAAGGCGTCTCGGGCCTCTTGCACTCAACCCAGCGCCCGCCCCCATTGGGCTAGGCACCCCGGCACAGGCATCGCCGACAAGCCCAGGGTGCCCGCTCGGGCTCTAGTTGGCTTTCTTCTTCGGACGTCCCGCCTTCAGCGGCGCCAGCGAATCAAGCGCGCCGCGCAACTGCGCATCGGTTCGCTGTTGAAGCGCCTGCAGCCCGGCTCGCAGAAGCTCGCTCTTCTTGGCGGGGCGTTTGAAACCTAGTGCGCGCTCCTTGAGGTCGGCACTCAAGCCGAAGTCCTGTTGGGGCATCGTAAAGCTGTCGCGCACGAGCTTGGCTTTGGCTTTGGCCGCGTCGCGCACAGCCTCGGGC
>NZ_JBFUIU010001712.1:0-644 GCF_056401695.1 Variovorax sp. P4_D9 | reverse complement strand
TCCCGTCGCACGCCACAGATGACCAAACGGTGTATGGCCTGAGGGATGCCATGGTTTTCCGCGTGGATGATGAAGCACTGTGGATCGAGGTCGTCGAAGAGTCCTTCCTCGGGTGTCAGGGCAACAAGCATGTAGCGAAGTCCAGCGTCATCGCCGCAGGCCAAATCCGGCCGCTGTAAATCGGACAAGATTGAATGAAAGATCCGGCGGTCTGCCACACGGGAGCTCAGGATTCCCTTGACGTTTTCCATCACGAAGACCGCGGGCCTGAATTCTTGGATCACTTGCAGATATTCGCGATAGAGGAAATGCCTGTGGTCATCCTCGGCGACATAGGTCTCGTTGCCCCGATTGCGAGACCTTCCAACGACCGAATAGGCTTGACAAGGCGGCCCACCTATCAAAACCGCGTTGTCCGGAAGCTCGCCGCGGCGCATGAAGCCGCGAATTCTTTTGCGGATCCCCTGCGAAACGGCCTCTTGGCTGCTCGGCCCAAGTTCGAGATTCCAGGCTTCATGCCGTGCGACGGCACAGCCTTCCCGGATCAAGTCGATTCCACAGTTTTCCAGCGAGTTGAAGGTTTCTTCCCAAGGGGAGTCGCCAACGATACTGTCCCATGCGCTCCAAATTGCACGGCTTGTGGA
>NZ_JBFUIU010001711.1:0-648 GCF_056401695.1 Variovorax sp. P4_D9 | reverse complement strand
GGCGAAGATCCTGAAGCTGCGCATCTTCGCCGACGATGCCGGCAAGATGAATCGCAGCGTGCAGGACGTCGGCGGCGGACTGCTGGTGGTGAGCCAGTTCACGCTGGCGGCCGACGTGAGCGGCGGCAACCGGCCGAGCTTCACGCAGGCGGCGCCGCCCGACGAAGGGCGGCGGCTCTATGCGTACTTCGTGGACCGGGCGCGCGAAGCGCATCCGGTAGTGGCGACCGGAGAGTTCGGCGCCGACATGCAGCTGCACCTGGTCAACGACGGGCCGGTCACGATCCCGCTGCAGATTCAGTAGCTCAGAGTTGAACCCGCAGTCCTGCGAGCACCCCGGAATGTCGCAGAGGGCGGCGACGCCCCGAAGTACGACTAGTAGAGTTCGATGACGAGGACTGCCTGCGGTGCCCATCAACCGCCAGGAAGTTCTCATGCAAGTGCTTTACACGCGCTGTGCGGGCCTGGACGTGCACAAGGACACCATCGTGGCCTGCGTGCGATGCGTCTCCCCGCCCATGCATCAGGAGGTGCGCAGCTTCGGCACCACGACCACCCAATGCTCGAATTGGCTGATTGGCTGGCCGAGCACGACTGCACCCACGTGGCCATGGAAGCCACCGGCGTGTACTGGAAGCCGGTGTGGCA
>NZ_JBFUIU010001710.1:0-649 GCF_056401695.1 Variovorax sp. P4_D9 | reverse complement strand
GGTCGGCAGCATCGGCGTGATGCAGTCCTCGAACCCCTCATGGACCCGGTTCATCCGGCGCATCAGCACGGTGTCTCCAGAGAGGATGGCAAGCATCATCGCGCCGATTGTCACCAGACCGTTCGAACACTCTACGAGTTGGCGCACCATTTGAACCGGGTAGCCGTCTTCATGGCGGCGCAGCGCGTGAATGCCTCCGTGCACGAAGGAGTTCAAGGCATTGCGTTGCATGCGGTCGAACTGTCCCAGCATGACCGCTGGCGCGTTGGCGGCGGGCACGGTCGCGGAGGCCTTGGCCAGCTCCTTGATCATTCCGGTGGCCATAGGCATGCGGCGCGCAGCTTCCTCCGTCTCGGCTGTGAGCGGCGCGCCAGCGACAGCGACCTCTGCGTCGGAGGCCGCGAAGAGCAGCCAAGCTGACCGCGTCGTCGCTTCGAACTGCATTCGCATGGTCGGGACCGCGGAGGAGACGAAGCCGCCGGCGACCAGCAGTCGCAGGGCGCGGGCGTGCTCCAGTGAGAGCGACGCGGCGGTGACGCTCAAGCCCATGCGCAGCCTGTCGGGCCCGTACACGGGATAGGTGTCGGGGTCGAGCATCTTGACGATCGTGTCGTCGAGCTCTTCCGAGCGGCGGAGGATCTGTTCGATG
>NZ_JBFUIU010001709.1:0-653 GCF_056401695.1 Variovorax sp. P4_D9 | reverse complement strand
GCCCCGTTCGGTGCATATCAGGCAGAAGACGGCTATATCGTGATCGCAGCCACCGGCGAACACATCTGGAAGCGCTTTGCGGACGCCATTGGAATGCCGCAGTTGGCAAGCGATCCGAAGTTCATGGACGGCGTCTCGCGGCGCAGCAATCTTGCCGAGCTGGATGCGCACATCAATGCATGGCTGGCGAACAAGACGCGCGATGAGGCGCTGGACATACTTCGGGAGGCCGGCGTTCCCTCGTCCAGGGTAAACGACATCCCAGAGATTTTTGAGTGCCCGCACGTGGCCGCTCGTCGCATGATCATGACACTGGACGACCCCGTGTGGGGGCAAGTTGGGGTTACGGGCAACCCGGTCAAGATGTCGGACGTTCCGGAGCCGGATGCCCATCTGCCACCGAAGCTTGGCGAGCACAACGAAAGCGTGCTGCACGACTGGCTCGGCATGAGCGAAGTCGAGATCGAGCAGCTGAAAGATCGGCAGGTGATTTGAATGGCGGCCACTCTAGAACACAACAGGGCGCGCACATGAGCAAGGTACTTGAAGGTGTAAAGGTTCTCGACTTCGGGCGATTCATCGCAGGGCCGTTTTGTGCAGCGTTGCTCGCGGACTATGGCGCGGATGTGATCCGGGTCGATCGCGTCGGGGGC
>NZ_JBFUIU010001708.1:0-653 GCF_056401695.1 Variovorax sp. P4_D9 | reverse complement strand
GTCGAAGACCGCAAAGGATGCCGGTGCTCTACTCCCACGGCCGACAGCTGCTCTTGTGCGCCTGTTGGACAAGGCAATCGGCTCCGGCGTGGGGGAAGGTACGCTCCAGCCGACCGCACGGATACGAATAGACGTTCAGCACGTGCTGGCCAATGCCGCGCTTCGCCCGTGGGCGATTCAGCAGCCGTACAACTCAAGGAGTGAAGTTGACGTCGCTCTTGCCGAGTGGGCGCGCCAGGACAAGTACAACCTCCGCCTACTCCAATCCATTGGCGCGACGTATCCCGCGGCCGAAGCCGCCCTTGCGGCTCACTATCAGCGGAGCTTCCACCTGGGGCCAACCGACTCAAAGCGGATGGCGGCGTACGCCTTGGACGTCGCGTATCGCTCTCATTTCGTATTTCACAAGGACAAGAGAGATGCTGCAGACGGGGAACGCGAACCGCCGAATCCTTGGCACAGGTCGAACGAGCCTCGTGGCGTTCGGTAGTCGCAGCCGGCAGAATGCGGCCACAACCGGACGTTCATCTTCGCGGCCTGATGGCAAGGAAGGCCAACGCGCCGTCAGAACAAGGCCAGGAATCGACGTTCGCGGCTGACTTACAACACCCGCGGGCTAATTGCGGGATTGCGTCCGCGAAGTGGGTGTGCAC
>NZ_JBFUIU010001707.1:0-654 GCF_056401695.1 Variovorax sp. P4_D9 | reverse complement strand
CTCGCTGACCTTGATGCCGGTCGGCTGTAGCGGCTCCTCGATGCGCTGGCCATTGTTCAGCATGAGGTAGCGGATGCCGTTCAGGTCTTCCATCCGGCCACTGCGGGCCGAGGTCACGATGCGCAGGTTGCGCTCGACCGAGGATATGAACACGTTGCTCGCGGTGGCGCTGTCGGGTGCATCCTTGTCGATAAAGAACACCCGCAGCCGGCCGGCCGATTCGCGGAATTCGCCGGGCGCGACGCGCTCGATGTCGCTGCGGCGTTCGTAGCGCTCGCGCATGTTCTGGGTCTGCGAATTGGCCCAGGGCCAGCCGACCAGCGAGAACAGGCCGATCAGCAAGAGGATCGGCCAGGCGAAGCGGAACAGCGGCCAGAGGAAGTCGGCCAGGCCGCGTCCGCTGGAGAACCAGATCACCATCTCGCTGTCGCGGTACATCCGCGACAAGGTGCCGACGATCGCGATGAACAGGCAGAGGCTCAGGATGGTCGGCATGTAGCCGAGCACGGTGTAGGTCATCACGAGGAAGACCTCGGAGGGATTCACGCTGCCCCTGGCCGCCAAGCCGAGCGTGCGGATCAGCATCATCGTCATCACGATGGTGACCAGCACCACCAGCGTGGCCCCGAAGCTGCGTGACAGCTCCTTGCGTAG
>NZ_JBFUIU010001706.1:0-655 GCF_056401695.1 Variovorax sp. P4_D9 | reverse complement strand
GTCGAGGCCTCGTCATGGGTCCAGCCGTTTCCCTTTGGCACGATGCTCCGTCTTCTGGCTCGAGAACGCCTGCAAGAAGTCGCTGAGCGCGCGCGAGGCCGACGATGCCCTGCGGCTGGAGGATGCCCATCGGCTCCATCGTGCCCCATTCACCGACCCGCAGTTCCACCAGGTCGCCGGCCTCGAGCAGGGGTCGGGCGAGGTTTAGCGGCAAGAGCGCCAGCAGGTCCCGATGGCGCAGCAGCCGCCACAGCATGGGAAGGGAACGCGTGACAACCGGGTGGGTGACGGGCGGGTGCGGGAATTGCGCGGCAAAGGCGTCGAAGTGGGTCCGTGCCGCCAAGCCTGCGGGCAACAGCAGCCAGGTTTGCTCTGCGAGCTTCGCCCATTGCAGCGAGCGAGCCTTGTGTCGGTTTCCCTTCAATCTGTCACTTTTGTTCTTTCAATTGGCACTGATGATCCTTTCAATGTGTCAGCTGCCTGGCGGAGGCGGCCTTCGGCTGCGTCACGCATCGGCTTCGTCGGGCTCTTGCTCGACGGAAAGCTTGAAGACCCCTGCCTCGGCCGCCCGATCGAGCAGCCCGGGACTGATGGATTCAGCCTCCTCACGGATTGCCAGCTCGGCCGCCTGAGCCAGCAAGGTTGTGATCCTGCC
>NZ_JBFUIU010001705.1:0-656 GCF_056401695.1 Variovorax sp. P4_D9 | reverse complement strand
CGCCACAACGCGGTGCGCCCGATGCCAAGCACCGCCATGACCTGCGCCTCTGGCACGCCTCGGTCCAGGCACGACAGTACATGGGCTCGATTGACCTCCCGGGAATAGTGCAATCCCTTGCTGCGAATCTCTTCGACCAGTCGGCGATCCTCGCCAGAAAGATGCATTTCGGTTTGGCGCATGGCAACTCCTCTTTGCAGTGCATGACAACAAAGCGAGTCTAATCATGTTTCGTTATTTATGGGATGACGTACTAGCCCAAGGTGCCACGTTCCGATTGGAGTACTTCGTGCGCTCGATGGAGCATGCCGCGTTCGCTTCGGTGCTGCAAGGAGAGGCGTTCCGCGACAGGGTGCGTTTTCACGTCGGAGTCTCCGGAGACGAGCTGGAGGAGTTTGCGAACGGTCTTTTTGGCACCAGGCCGGCGGATGACGCACACCTGTACGTGTGTGGCCCCGCGCCGTTCATCGGCGTCGTCGAGCGCGTGGCCGGCAGGAGCTGTGCATCACGAGTATTTCGGCGCGGCCGCAGGGCAGCAAGCGGCGGACGGCTCGTTCAGGATAAGGCTCGCCAGATCTGGCCAAGAACTGTTGGTTCCTTCAGGCGTGCCGATCATCGCCGTGCTCGAGGAGGCAAATGTGCCGATCGAGACCTCG
>NZ_JBFUIU010001704.1:0-660 GCF_056401695.1 Variovorax sp. P4_D9 | reverse complement strand
CAGCCAGTCTGGAGCACGCGTTCGATCCTGGACCGTAAACTGGAACTGGCGGCCACAAGCTGACAATGGCCTCCTTCAACCAGCTGGAGACTTCCAATGACCCCCACGATCACCGCATTTGCACGGTCGCCCGATCGCGGCAAGGGCTTAGCGCGGGACATGCGCGTTCGATGGGCGCTCGAAGAAGTGGGCCAGCCATATGAGGTTCGTCTTGTTTCGTTCAGTGAGATGAAGGATCCCGCGCATCGCGCGCTTCATCCTTTCGGGCAGATTCCAACCTATGAGGAAGGCGATCTTGCCCTGTTCGAGTCAGGGGCGATCGTGTTCCATGTCGCCGAGAGACACCCTGGCTTGCTGCCGGACGATGCGAGCGCAAGGGCGCGCGCGATCTCGTGGATGTTTGCTGCGTTGAATACTGTAGAGCCGCCCATCCTTGATCGCGAAATCGCAACGTTGATCGAGCATGACAAGATCTGGTACGCGGAGCGCCTATTGATCCTCGAGGATCGCGTTCGTGTGCGGCTGAGCGCACTTTCCAGTCGACTTGGCAACGCAGACTGGCTAGACGCGGCATTCAGCGCCGGCGACCTACTGATGGTGACAGTGCTGCGCAGGTTGAGCGGATCGGGAGTACTCGATGAGTATCCAAATCTCTCTGGC
>NZ_JBFUIU010001703.1:0-661 GCF_056401695.1 Variovorax sp. P4_D9 | reverse complement strand
CCCCACGGCTCCCCTCCCTCTTGATTGAAAAAATCCCCCGAAACCGGGACCACCGGTCGGGTAACATTTCTCCGTGAGGCAACACGGCGGACAAGATAGTTGACGCCGGCCACGCGGCAGATGGTCGAGTTGGTGTGCTTTCTGCGGATCACGCTTCTTGAACTCACCGATGTGGCGCTGCTTCAATCGAGCCGACGCAGCCAGCAACTGTTTCGCGAAGCGGCCGATCGCGCCCAGGCAAGCCGCGCACGCGCCACCACAGGTCTGCTCAGGCAAGCGGCGCAGGCCAGTGCCATCCTTCACGGACTGGACACTGCGAATCTGAGGCGAATGCGAACGACCGGTCTTGGCCGATTGTTGCCGGAGTCCGGCACCTCATGGCCGCTGGTCCTGAAATCGGCTCGATTTCCACCGTATCGGCTCACCATATCGAGCCGATACTGGCATTGGCGCTCTCAGCGGAAGGGCTGGTCCTGGCCGATTTTCGTCCCTCGGGCGCCTCGCTCACGAGGCTACTCCTTGGAATCGGCTCACGAATATCGGCTCGATTTATTCGGTATTGGCTTAAATATCGAGCCGATATTGGCGACAAGGAAGGTGAAGTTCGAGCGGCAGTAAAGTTCGGCAAACGGGGGCGGCTCGTTCATACTGGATATAAAAC
>NZ_JBFUIU010001702.1:0-664 GCF_056401695.1 Variovorax sp. P4_D9 | reverse complement strand
CTTCTGAGGCATGCCAACGCCGGAGGCGATGACTGCGGCCTCGCCGAGTTGCCGCTTCACGATGCCAAGGAGGTAGTTGATGTTCAGCTTCGGCGGCTTGGCCTTCGCGCAGGTGTCGGCTGCGGCCTCGAAGGTTTCGACGGACACGCCCTGGCCGATCAATGCGATCAGCTCTGGGTTCGACGGGTTCACGTCGGCAATGCCCTTGGCCCGGATTGCCTTCGCCACGGTTCCCGCTTTCGTGGGTTTTGGATCCTCGCCCCCCCCAACACCCCCCGTAGGGGGGGTCTTCTCTTTGTCTTGTTCTTTATCTTTATCTAGCGTGACCGTGCGTGACTCGTCGTGACACCTTTGCTCGGCAGCAGCTTGAGCGGCCGCACGCTCGCGCTCGCGTTGCTCTTGCTTCCTCTGTGCAGCGGACTTTGGTCCCGTGGCGCCATCGCCACCGTCCTCGCGCTTCGGCTGCCTTGCGTCCCATCCCAGAAGGCGCCGTCCGTCGAGCACTCGGCTCTGCATTGCGGCGATCACGGATGCGACAGCCTCTTCCGTCACGTCGAGCGAACTTGCCAAGTCTTCATCCGTGACCGTCGCGTGACCGCGCGTGACATTGCGTGACGCATCAACGAGAAGGTGCACGTAGAGCGCCTGAACCAAGGCTATCGGC
>NZ_JBFUIU010001701.1:0-666 GCF_056401695.1 Variovorax sp. P4_D9 | reverse complement strand
GTTCACCCCTTCGTTGCGCAGTTGGAGAAGGCCTGCGTGGTGTCAGCCGTGCGGGCCAAGAAACTTGCATATTGCGATTCTTTCGCTAGTATTAGCGAAAGAAAGCCGAAAGTAAATCTCCATGGCGCATCGACCCGAAACCATCATCAAGCAGGCGCGCGAGCGCATTGCGCGAATTCGAGACACCCTCAGTGCGATTGACTACCTGTGCTCCGGGACGTTGCTACAACGCACGAAGGTCTGCGGCAAACCGGGCTGCCGCTGCGCCAGTGACCCGAGCGCGCGTCACGGCCCGTACTTCGAGTGGGGACACATGAAGGGCGGCAAGCTGGTTCACCGCACGGTCACGCCCGAACAAGCCGCCATCCTGAAGATCGCCATTGCCAACCATCGCAAAGCAAAGAAGCTCATGCAGGCCTGGGAGCAGGAGACGGAACGGCTATTTGATGCTCAGGCGCCGCGCAAACCATAGCCCGCACACCCGGTCAATCCCGAGTCCGCCTCAGATCCACCAGCAACCCGCAGAAGAATTACCTTCGCTTTTGGCAAGCGCAAGAAATGGCTGGATTTAATGACACGATACTGGCCGAGTCCACTACGAGGTTGGCGATCCCTTGCTCGGTCAGCCAGTGGTGCAGCCAGAAGCCGTCACGGCCAGCCTCGTAG
>NZ_JBFUIU010001700.1:0-667 GCF_056401695.1 Variovorax sp. P4_D9 | reverse complement strand
AGGCTTGGTGTACCGTACACAACCCGTTACGTTTTTTCTCGCATCGGCGCGACCGGGTCAGCGGCCGCTTCGCTGCCTGCATCTGGCGCGTTTGAACGGGCCCTGGCCGCCTGGATCGCGGCCTCGCGCTCGGCGGCTTCGCGTGCCTTGATTGCCCGCCGCCGGGCCGGGGTGCCCATCAGGTAGACCACCAGTGCCACCGGCAGAAGGCCGTAAAGTAGAAAGGTGAAGATCGCACCCAGCACGGTGCCGGTGGTGTTGGTGGCCTCGGCGACCGCCATCATCAGGGCAACATAGAGCCACGCGATCACAACGAGGTGCATAGATGATGTTTTCAGGAAGGTTTGGCGGGCCGCACTGGTGGGGCCCCTGCGAATGCAGCATACTCAAAACCTGTTTGGACGAGGTGAGGCAGCAGGAGACATCATGAATCACGCACAGGCCATGGGAGCCGAGACTTTCGCGCCCTTTCAGCAGGCGCTCACGCAGGGATGGGAGAAAGCCCTCGAATCTTTTCAATCGCTCGGCGCGCCGGGGGGCGCCTCGGTAGGAGCGCCCTGGAGCCGCGCCCTTTCAGCAGGCGCTCACGCAGGGATGGGAGAAAGCCCTCGAATCTTTTCAATCGCTCGGCGCGCCGGGGGGCGCCTCGGTAGGAGCGCCCTGGAGC
>NZ_JBFUIU010001699.1:0-667 GCF_056401695.1 Variovorax sp. P4_D9 | reverse complement strand
CGCCGCGCCGCTGCGCTGGGCTTTGCCGTCACCCCGGCAGCATGACCCCCGGCTCCATCACCTTGGTTTCTCAAGAGACAACAGCCTTGTCTGGCAAGGTCTCTTCTCAAGAGATACTGTCCAAGGGTCTTTGAGGGGCGCTAAGGGGGCGCTAAGGGCGCGATGCTGGCAACCGGTAAGAACCGTGTACAGAGCTAGGGTCGCGAACGGGAGAACGCGGACTTGGCGGACTTCGGGCATCGGTTGCTGCCAAGACGGAAGGTGCGAAATCGGGAGGCGCGAACCTGCGAATCGAGCTGGGCGCGCATCGCCTCGCAGTTGTTGATGTCGGCATGGCCCTCGAGGCGGTTGAGAGGGCCCGGGACATGGAGATAGACCTAGCCCCAATACTGTTCAGATACGTAACACGCGCAACGCCGGCGTCGGCTCATGCCTGCGGTGGAGCTCGGCGCCGCGACGGCGCACTTTGAAGTTGCTCATCTTGCGCTTGACCCCTCGCGGGTTGTGGCGGCCGCGGCTGCTCACGCAGCGGCCGCGGCCGATCTCGGCGAGCAGCGCGTCGCGCCAACTTCCGATGCGCTCAGGGGGGAACGGCCGCTGCTTGCGGCATTTTTCGCTTGATCACGCGCACGGCGTGCATGAAGCTCAAGCGGTCCGGATCGAGCTG
>NZ_JBFUIU010001698.1:0-675 GCF_056401695.1 Variovorax sp. P4_D9 | reverse complement strand
GCACAAGCCGGTGTCGGTCACCGATTTCCACGGCCAGAACGGCTCCAGTGCGGTGGCGGTGGGCGAGCGCAGCTACAAGATCGACAGCCGGGCGCCGCTCGGCAGCATCCGGGTCGAAGGCATCGTCAACAACCGGGCCTTCATCGCCCAGGTCGAACGCGGTGCGGGCAAGAATCCGCTGTCGCTGCGGGTGGTGCACAACGGCACGCAGATCGAGGCGATGGTGCTGTCGCCGCTCGGTGCGCGGCTGCTGTCGCTGATGCCCTACAAGGCGCCGCCGGACCTGAGCAAGTTCCTGATGTCGCCGATGCCGGGGCTGCTGGTCGAGGTTTCGGTGCAGCCCGGCCAGCAGGTCCAGGCGGGCGAGAAGCTCGCGGTGATCGAGGCGATGAAGATGGAGAACGTGCTGTTCGCTACGCAGGACGGCGTGGTCGGCCACATCGCCGCGGCCAAGGGCGAATCGCTCTCGGTCGACCAGGTCATCATGGAGTTCGCATAGATGGGAGCCAATGACCTCATGGCCGGCGAGCCCCGGACCGTCACTCTGCATCGTCCACCGGCGGCTTCCGCGGCACCGCGCGGCCCCTGGTCGGTGGAGGTGGTGCAGGCGCTGCTTGACAAGCCCTTCAACGACCTGCTGTTTCAGGCGCAGACGGTGCATCGCGCGCATTTCCC
>NZ_JBFUIU010001697.1:0-678 GCF_056401695.1 Variovorax sp. P4_D9 | reverse complement strand
CGCGTTCCACCAGCTGCGATCGCCTCCTGGGCCCGAGGGAATTTGATAGGCCGCTCACGCCTCAGGCCAAGGCCGAATTCGAACGCGTTCTGAGGAAGGTGTTCAAGCGATAGGGCTCAAGGGTCCGGTCCTGAGCGCCTGCCCAGGCGCTTTCTTTTTTGCCCTGCTCGGTCTGGCACTGGCCGCCTTCGGTGCGCGCGATAGTGTTGCTCCGAGCATCAGCGCAACAGCACCTGGACATCGACGGCCGACATCGTCTCGAACGGCGGTGCTCGAAGCAACACCACTTTTGAGCGCGAGCGAGGCGGACGGGTTCCGGGTGTTGGCGGGGCGAGGCGGAGACGCCGAGCAGGCAAGTGAGGTTACGGCATCGCTCTGGGAGACTTCGTCGGCGGGCGTGTTGTTCGGAGCAACAGTCACTGGGCAACATCCCCGTCGCAGCGGCAAATTCTCTTTTGCCGCACCCAACAGGCCCGTGCCGGCGGGGATTGTGAGGGCGAGTGGGAATCCCGAGTTCCGCTCTACCTCTTGCCCAATGACTCCAGAATCTCGCTCAGCATCGACATCACCACGCCCATGTCCCGGTCGCGCCTGGCCTCCACCAACGGATCTGCGCCGCCGGCGGTCCGCGTTCCACCAGCTGCGATCGCCTCCTGGGCCCGAGCGACGGCGTCGTCG
>NZ_JBFUIU010001696.1:0-678 GCF_056401695.1 Variovorax sp. P4_D9 | reverse complement strand
GTTCTCGACCGGCGTGCCGATGTGCTTGTCCAGGCAGTTGGCCGAGGCGTTAAGTTCGCCGTCCTCGAACCACTTGTAGAAGGGCGCGTCCGACTCGTCGAGCGTGCGTGTGAAGGGCTTGCTCCACACCACGTTGGCCTTGGCCTGGCGGGCCCAGAAGCCGTCGAAGTCGTCGGCGGCCTCCTTGCAGAGGGCGTCGTAGGCCGCCATGCTGGGGATGCGCGCGCCCGCGCTGGCCCGCTCGTCCGGCGGAAAGACACGGTTTTCGACCAAGACGGATTCGATCGTCGATGCGCTGCTCATTCTTGCCTCCTGTAGCTGACGTGATGTCGGGCGGTACTGTCGGGTTCCCCACTTACGGACGACTGACGAGACATGTTAGCGCCCGGAATGGCATCGCGACCGAGCGTGCCACCCCCTAGGAGCGTGTCGGGCTTTCCCGCCTACCCCGAGTGGGCGGCGGCTTGGACAATCGCGCCAGTTTAAATAGACCTCCACTGCATGAGCCGCTTCATTGCCGTAGATCGAGACACCGCCTACTTGCTGCCGCCGTCGGTTGATGAATGGCTACCGCAGGATCACCTGGCCCGCTTTGTCGTGGAGGTGATCGACCAGTTGGACCTGAGTGAGCTGGTGCGGCAATACGCGGGACGCGGCAGCAATGCGGGCAGCAATGCG
>NZ_JBFUIU010001695.1:0-681 GCF_056401695.1 Variovorax sp. P4_D9 | reverse complement strand
CATCACAGCCCACGCCACGCATGCCACTCGACCAGACCCCGGGCAAGACCCAGGCGGTCGCCGCCGACGTGAAGCGCGCTTCCGAAGACTTGCTGGTGATCGGCACGGTGCTCGAGCAGGAACTGCCCGACGAGCTGCAGGTCGGCGAGGTGGCGCAGGCGATCGAGCACACCGGGCATCTCGAGAAGAAGCTGGCCGAATCGGCGGAAAGCCTGACCGAGGTCCACGCGGCTCTCGAAGAGGAAATCGAGAAGCGCAAGAACGCCACCGCCCAACGGGATGCCAGCCGGGCGCTGGTCGAGAAGCTCAGCGCCAACGACGGCGACAAAGCCGACTGAGGCACGGCGGCGGCGCCGGCACGCGGCGCACCCATGCGCTTTCTCCTACGCGAGCGCAAGCCGTCCGGCCTTGGCCCGCGATGGACCTGACGGCTAGGCTCTGTGCCTTGTACTGGCAGGAACCTGCATGGCTCTCCTCACGTTCCTGGTCGAAGACAACAGGACCATCCGCGACAACCTGATCCCCGCGCTCGAGGACCTCGTGAGTGCTCGCGTCCTCGGCGTCGCGGAGACTGAGACGGATGCGGCCGAGTGGCTCGCCGCGCATGCCGGCGAGTGGCAACTGCTGATCGTGGACCTGTTCCTCAAGGAGGGCTCCGGACTCGGCGTGCTGCGGACATGC
>NZ_JBFUIU010001694.1:0-683 GCF_056401695.1 Variovorax sp. P4_D9 | reverse complement strand
GAGTACGGCAACTGCCACGTGATCAGCGTCTGCCAGCCGACGGTCCCGGTGCTGGCCGCGGTGTCCCTGATGGCCAGCCGCGGCGAGAAGACGCCGCTGTCTATGACCATGATGGGCGGCCCGATCGACGCCCGCAAGTCGCCCACGGCGGTCAACAACCTTGCGATGAACAAGAGCTTCGAGTGGTTCGAGAACAATGTGATCTACCGAGTGCCGGACGGCTTCCCGGGCGCCGGACGGCGCGTCTACCCGGGCTTCCTGCAGCACACCGGCTTCGTGGCGATGAACCCCGACCGCCATGCCAGTAGCCACTATGACTATTTCAAGGACCTGATCAAGGGCGACGACGCCAGCACCGAGGCCCACCGCAAGTTCTACGACGAGTACAACGCGGTGCTCGACATGGACGCCGACTACTACCTTGAGACGATCCGCACCGTGTTCCAGAAGTTCGACCTGGTGAACGGCACCTGGGAAGTGACGAACCCCGCCGGCGAGCGCGAGACGGTGCGGCCGCAGGACATCCAGTCGACCGGCCTGTTGACGATCGAGGGCGAACTGGACGACATCTCCGGCTCGGGCCAGACCCGTGCCGCGCACGAACTCTGCACCGGCGTCTCGGCCAAGGAGCAACGCCATCTCGAGGTCCAGGGTGCCGGCCACTACGGCATCTTCAGCGGACG
>NZ_JBFUIU010001693.1:0-683 GCF_056401695.1 Variovorax sp. P4_D9 | reverse complement strand
TTCACGTTGGCATTGTCGACGCCGGTGCCGTCGCTCTTCACGCGCACCTTGACGTTGTAGTCGACGACCCGCTTAAAGGGAACAAGAATCTTCATATGTCAATCCTCAGATCAAACAGGAAGTTAATCGGCGAACTGGCCTGCCGCCTTGATGACCGGCGCGTAGCGCTGCGTTTCCTTGTCCAGCCAGGTTTGCAAGCCTGCCGGCGTGAGCTTGTCGTCGGAGGGGATCACCGCACCCAGTTCCTCCAGGCGCTTCGCCACGGTCGGATCCTTGAGCGCAGTCCTGAGCGCTGCGCCGAACTTGTCGATCGCTTCCTTCGGCGTCCCTCTAGGCGCATAGATGCCGTGCCACACCACGACTTGGAAGCCGGGCAGGCCCTGCTCTGAGAGCGTAGGCGTGTCGGGCAGCGTCTTCAGCCGCGCAGGGGTCGTGACCCCATAGAGCTTGACCGAGCCCGCCTTGATGTGAGGCGTGGTGGAGGTCGTTTGGTCGCACAGTAGGTCGACTTGTCCAGCCAGCAAGGCGTTCATGGCGGGCCCGGTGCCCTGGTACGGGATCGTGGTCATCGACACGTCCATCGCTTGGCGCAGCAGCACGCCGCACAAGTGCGACACCGCGCCCAGTCCCGCGTGTGCAAGGTTGACTTTGTCGCCGTTGGCCTTGGCGTAGGCCATCAACTC
>NZ_JBFUIU010001692.1:0-685 GCF_056401695.1 Variovorax sp. P4_D9 | reverse complement strand
TTCATGGGGTCCGGCGCTAGATTCCTTGACTGGGAAGAAGTCGAACTGAATGAGTCAAGTTCTTCTTGTGGCCGACAAAAATTCCCCTTCCCCCACGAAATGAAAAAGGGGGCTCGATCAGGACGACGTGATCGAAGGGGTCACCGACTGAATAGTTGGCTTGAAGGCCGGCGTCCCATTGAGGGGAGTCGCAAGACACTCCTCATGTGAGGAGCGGTATTGAGTCGTTGCTGCGTCGGTGGAGTCCCGTCAATGCAAGCGGCGTCCGCTATGTGGCATCAATGTATCACTCGTCGGTCTGAGGCAGAGCCTCGTTAGTTATAAAAAGGGGACTAGATTTCGGCTCATGCACTTTGGCGGCAGCATGTCCTTGGTCGGTCACCGTCACGACTGCGGGTCCCGCAAAGCGGCAACACCCCTCTTCCATGAGCACCGGGGATATCTCCGCTTCTACGAACGTAGCGCCTCGCAGCACTGCCAGCGAGGTCATCCTCGAACACCCGGAATTGAAAGTGAGCAGCACTGAGCTGCGAGAGCAGTTTCATGGCAATCACTGGGTCAAGAATCTCAGAAGTGCGGCCGCAGTTGCAACCGGATTTACTTCGCACAAGAAATGCCCGGCATCAATCGCCCCCCACAGACCTGTGTCGCGCGTTGGTGCCACGTAGCCAGCGGAGTACTGGCG
>NZ_JBFUIU010001691.1:0-687 GCF_056401695.1 Variovorax sp. P4_D9 | reverse complement strand
GTTCGGAACCAGGGACGAGGTGGACCCGGTGCGCCGTTTGGTCGGTGCGGCGGCAGCGTGGGGCGGCAACCCGGACAAGGACGCCACCTATCTCAACATCACCCCGACGCGGAATGACGGCAAGACCGTCTATCGCCTGGTCGCTAAGGATGTGCCCGTGGACGGCTTCTGGTCGGTGAGCGTCTACAACGCCGAAGGCTTCTACGAGAAGAATGCTGCCAACGCCTACACGCTCAACAACCTCACTGCCAAGAAAGGCGGGGATGGTTCAATCACGATTCAGTTCGGCGGTTGCGACGGCAAGGCTGCCAATTGCCTGCCGATTGCGCCGGGGTGGAACTACACGGTGCGCCTGTATCGCCCGCGCGCTGAAATTCTCTCCGGCACCTGGAGTTTCCCGGAACCGGTGGCTGTCAACTGAGGTCACGCGCTCTGGGGCGTTGCGCGCCCTCGGATGCGGGCTCTGGGCAGAAAGGCGTCGAGCGCGAGGCGCACCACCCTTGAATCGACGTCAAGCCTCCGGCTGCGTGGTCATAGACCCGAACAGAGTTCGCGGCGCGGCTGTAGGCAGTCGCTGAGCGTGAAAACAGTTGCTGCTTGAAGACTGGAGGGTGACGGCGTAGCTCCGCTTTTTGCCGATTCCGGCGATTTGGGCTGCTTCTGCCCGTTCCACTGTCGGACGGGTCT
>NZ_JBFUIU010001690.1:0-689 GCF_056401695.1 Variovorax sp. P4_D9 | reverse complement strand
TTTCTATACAGTTTGCTCCATTCATTCTCCAATCTGCCAAATGGACGACACGGACCGCCAGCTCATTTCCCTGCTTCGTGCCGAGGCAAGGACGCCCGTCGTCGCGCTTGCAAAGAAGCTGCGCGTGGCGCGCGCAACGGTACAGAACCGCATCGCGAAGCTGGAAAGCGACGGAACCATCGTCGGCTATACAGTGCGCCTCAAGCCCGAAGTGGAATCCCATCACATCCGCGCGATGATGAGCATCGAGATCGAGGGGCACCATGGGGAGGCGGTACGCCGGGCACTTCGCGGGAATCCCAATGTGTCCACCTTGCATACGACCAACGGGCGGTGGGACCTGATCGCTGAACTTCGGGCCGATACCCTGGAAGCATTCGACAGCGTTCTCACCGCAATCCGCTCGACTCAAGGCATCTCGAACACGGAGACGAGCATTTTGCTGTCCACCCACAAGCTGTGAACGCCAGCCGCAGACCTTTGAAACGGGACATCCGAAAATGGCCTCGACAGATCCGGTCTGAGCGCGGCGATTCAGGTAACCGTTCGTAAAATACGTCCGCTGATCTTCTCTCTTGGGCAGCCAGGTCTCGACGCTCCGGTATTTGCTACTCGATCGCCTTGGCCATGTCCTCGACCACCTTCTTGGCGTCGCCGAAGACCATCATGGTCTTGTCCATGTAGAAGAG
>NZ_JBFUIU010001689.1:0-694 GCF_056401695.1 Variovorax sp. P4_D9 | reverse complement strand
GGCTTGCGCGATGGCGCCCAGGCGCTTCTCGCGCCGCGCGATCTCCGCCGGCACGTCCAGCCCGTCATTGACAGGACGGCTGTCGCTGTCTTCGGCCAGCTTCAGCAACTGCTGCACTTCTTCGCGCAACTGTGCCTCGATCTTGTTGGCGTGCTCCCAGGACAGCGCCTTGTGCTTGCTCGCATTGGCYGCGATCTTGGTGCCGTCCAACGAGATGTTGCCCAGCTTCAGGCACTTCATCTCGMGCGCCAGCACCAACACCTGCACGAACAGCGCTTCGATCTGGGGCAGAAAGCGCCTGCGGAACGTGGCGATGCTGTCRTGGTCGGGCTGGGTATTGGCGGCTATGAAGCGAAATGCCACCGAGTCGTGGCAGGCCCGCTCRATCTTGCGGCTCGAATGCACCCCGGTGGCGTAACCATAGACCAGCAAGCCCAGCAGCATTGCCGGGTGGTACGCATTGCTGCCGCGTCCCGCGTATTGCCGCACCAGCTCACTCAGGTCCAACTGGTCGATCACCTCCACGACAAAGCGGGCCAGGTGATCCTGCGGTAGCCATTCATCAACCGACGGCGGCAGCAAGTAGGCGGTGTCTCGATCTACGGCAATGAAGCGGCTCATGCAGTGGAGGTCTATTTAAACTGGCGCGATTGTCCAAGCCGCCGCCCACTCGGGGTAGGCGGGAAAGCCCGAC
>NZ_JBFUIU010001688.1:0-695 GCF_056401695.1 Variovorax sp. P4_D9 | reverse complement strand
GGACTGGCTGATCAAGTGGAACCCGCGCACGACCAACGTGGCGGCGCTGGCCGAGCGCCTTGATGGTGACACCGCCACGATCTGGGAGCATCCCCGCGCGGGCAAGCGCGTGACGCTGTGGGAAGAGGCGCTGCACATCGAAGGCATCGAGCGGCCACTGCGCCGCGTGCTGCGCCTGACTGAACGCACCATCGACGCGAAGGGCCAGTTGYTGATCGAGCCCAAGCTCACGCTGGACGGCTGGAGCACGAGCCTGAGCGCCAAACAGTTCGATGCGAAAGCCATCGTCGCGCTGTACGCCGACCACGGCACGCACGAGCAGTTCCATTCCGAATTCAAGACCGACCTCGATCTGGAGCGGCTGCCCTCGGGCAAGTTCGATACCAATTACCTGGTGTGCGAGCTCGCGGCGCTGGCCATGAATATCCTGCGCCTGATGGGCCAGGCCGGGCTGCTGCGGTCCGATGCGCCGGTACGCCACGCGGCCAAGCGCCGGCGCATCAAGACGGTGATGCAGGAACTCATCTACCGCGCCGGGCGCCTCATCGAGCATGGCCGGCGCGTCATCCTCGGGCTGGGCGCCAATGATCGTTCGGCCAAGGCCTTCCAGCGGCTGCACGGAGAACTCTTCGCTGCCTGCGGCTGAGCGCAACTGGCCGATCACCGGCCTCACGAAACTCACGGATCCAGAAAAT
>NZ_JBFUIU010001687.1:0-697 GCF_056401695.1 Variovorax sp. P4_D9 | reverse complement strand
GGCGTAGTAGATGAGGTAGAGCAGCGACTTCTGATAGATGCCGGCGCAGTCGTCGTTGCGCTCGAAATCCTTCTGCATCGTGAAGATGCACAGCTTGTCGATGCCTTTGCCGGCGCCCACCGCGTTGAGGAGCTTGTCCTTGAAGGTGTCAACCCGAATGGCAGGCGCCAACAGATTTCCCGTCTTGAACGATGGAACGCCCAGTTCGCGCGCAGTCGATACGAAGTGGGCCAAAAAGATGGAGCCTGCGCTATGCCCGACCGAGTGCAGCTCGACCTCTCCGGGGAACGCGTCGCAGAACGCTTTGAGCTTCGTCGCGGCATAGTACGCACCGCCGTTGATCTCGCCGCCCGGACCCGGCGGATCGACCGCGTGCTCGGCACTGGACTTCATTCCGCCCCAGATGCGTGGTCCTTGGAGCGCGCGTGCCGCGGTTTCAATTACCGGGTCGGTGGTGAAGTCAAAGAGATCCCGTGCCCCCGGTTGGCGTGCGCGTGATAGCAACTGTCCGATGGTCTCGAAAAGGCCCGTCTCCCAGACAAAATAGATGGGATAGACGCCGTTCTTCTTCCACCAATCGATGTGCTTAAAGCCCACTTTCAGGCCGCTGGACTCAGAAACCAGCCCGCCATGTACATAGATGAGCAGTTGCAGCTTGCCGCCTGCCGCCTTGGCTGCGGCCACCGCAGTTGGCAGA
>NZ_JBFUIU010001686.1:0-698 GCF_056401695.1 Variovorax sp. P4_D9 | reverse complement strand
GTCACCTGGTCCATCTGCGTGATCGCCTGGTTGATCTGCTCGATCCCCGAGGTCTGCTCCTGGCTGGCCGCCGTGATCTCGCCCATGATGTCGGTCACGCGCCGCACGCTGCCGACGATCTCTTCCATCGTCTTGCCGGCCTCGGCCACCAGTGCGCTGCCCGCGCCCACCTTGCCCACCGAGTCGTCGATCAGGCCCTTGATCTCCTTGGCCGCCGCCGCCGAGCGCTGAGCCAGGCTGCGCACCTCCGCCGCCACCACCGCGAAGCCCCGACCCTGCTCGCCGGCGCGCGCGGCTTCCACCGCCGCGTTCAGCGCCAGGATGTTGGTCTGGAAAGCGATGCCGTCGATGACGCCGATGATGTCGACGATCTTCTTCGACGAGGCGTTGATCGAGGCCATCGTGTCAAGCACCTGATCGACCACGCTGCCGCCCCGGACCGCCACTTCGGAGGCCGACACAGCCAGTTGATTTGCTTGACGCGCGTTGTCCGCGTTCTGCTTGACGGTGCTGGTAAGTTCTTCCATCGAGGCTGCCGTCTGCTCCAGCGAGCTGGCCTGCTCTTCGGTGCGCGAGGACAGATCCTGGTTGCCTGCGGCGATCTGGTTCGTCGCCGTGGCGATCGTGTCGCTCGAGAGCTTGATYTTCCCGACCACCTGGGTCAGGTCGATCTGCATAAGCCGGATCGAGTGCAGCAG
>NZ_JBFUIU010001685.1:0-701 GCF_056401695.1 Variovorax sp. P4_D9 | reverse complement strand
TGGCAAAGGTGGTGCCGGACTTCTTCGTCGTCACGAAGCCCAGCAGGACCGCGAAGAACATGCCACCCAGTCCGCCGACCAGCGGGATCAGCACAAGCGGCACGGGAAGGCTGCCCTGGGTCGCCAGATTCATTGCATGAATGGCGATGAAGGCCCCCATGCCCGTGTACACGGCGTGTCCGAAGCTCAGCATTCCGCCCTGTCCGAACAGGATGTTGTAGCTCAGGCAGATGATGACCAGATAGCCCATCTGCGACAGCATGGTCAGTGCAAGGCTGCTGCGGAACAGGATCGGCGCCAGCAGCAACAGGAGCGCGAACAGCGTCCATACGATGGCGCGGCCCACGTTCCAGGGCGTGAAGCGATAGTAGGAAACAGTAGACGTCGTCATGCGTCAATCCTCCCGGGTGCCGAGCAGGCCCTTGGGCCGGAAAATCAGGATCAGCACCAGGAACAGGTACGGCAGGATGGGCGCAACCTGCGAAATCTTGAGACTGAGGAGTTCGTAGCCGAAGGTCTGGCTGGTGACGCTCATGCCCAGGGCCTGAAGTCCGCCCGCGAACGACTGGTCCATCGCGACCGCGAAGGTCTGCACCACGCCGATGAGCAGGGATGCCAGGAACGCGCCGGCCAGCGAACCCATGCCGCCGACCACCACGACCACGAAGATGATCGAGCCGACAGACGCAGCCATGCCTGGT
>NZ_JBFUIU010001684.1:0-701 GCF_056401695.1 Variovorax sp. P4_D9 | reverse complement strand
GATCATCGCGGCGAATGCGCCGGACGGCGGTGCCGAGTTCAGCGTGACCCTGCCGAGGCGCACCCCGCCCGCGGCTATCGATCCTTCGTCCTGACTGCCATGCCCAGCCCTGTCGCCATCGTGATCGAAGACGAGCCGCAGATCCGCCGCTTCGTGCGGGGTGCGCTGGAGGCCGAAGGCTGGCAGGTCCATGAGGTCGGCACGCTGCGCGAGGGGCTCGCAGCCGTCGGCACGCTGCGCGAGGGGCTCGCAGCCGTCGGCACGCTGCGCGAGGGGCTCGCAGCCGTCGGCACGCGCCAGCCTGACCTGGTGGTGCTTGATCTCGGCTTGCCGGATGGCGACGGTATCTCATTGATTGGCGATGTACGTGGTTGGTCCGGGGTGCCGATCATCGTGCTCTCGGCGCGCACCGAGGAAGCCGACAAGATCGCGGCCCTCGATGCCGGCGCCGACGACTATCTGACCAAGCCCTTCGGCACCGGCGAGCTGCTGGCACGCGTGCGTGCCGCCCTGCGCCGCCCGCGTGCAGCAGGAGGCGGCGCACMAGGCGATGGTGGSTSYGAGCCAGCATTCCGYTTCGGCGAAATCGAGGTCGATCGTCCGGCCCGRCTCGTGCGACGCGSGGGTGTCGAAGTGCACCTCACGCCCACCGAATACCGACTGCTCGGCGTACTCGTGGCCAACGCCGGCAGAGTGATCAC
>NZ_JBFUIU010001683.1:0-705 GCF_056401695.1 Variovorax sp. P4_D9 | reverse complement strand
AGTACATCGAGTCCACCCAGGGCCAGCTGAGCATGCACATCCTGCCGGGCTACGCACCCGACCTGAACCCGGACGAGTTGGTGTGGAGTCATGTCAAGCGCACTGGTGTGGCTCGCAATCCCTTGCGAGCCGGCGAGAAACTCGAAATCCGAGTCGACCAGCAACTGCGCGACATGCAGAAGAATCGCCGGCTGGTTCGATCATTCTTCGAAGCGCCTTCTGTCTCCTATATTTCTGACTGCTGAGTAAGTGCCTCATCGGCCAGCCGCACAGCCTCCTGAAGGTCAATGTCAACCGGCGCGTCGCCGTCGATAGCCCTCTCCGGGCGAACATCATCCTCTCGCATGCGGGAACCAATTCAGTCTGGCTTGAACTCTGTCGGCCGGCGTGCTCATTGATAGTTTTGTCCTACGACTTTGCACGCTGCCTGCCCACCCTTGAGTCTGGACCGCCGTGGCATCTTTGATAGGGTGTCAAAATGGAAGAAGCTCGTGCGGACGATTCAGGACCTGTCCAAGGAAGACAACCATATCTATGTCGCTTGCACAGTGAAAATGCACCGATGCGGATCTTTTCCTTCGTTGTTGTTTGTGCGGCGTTCGCGGCCGGGGTCGCCCTAATCAGCGACAAGGTCACGCTGCAGGGCGAGCGCACGGTCTACACCGTCAAGTGCCGGCAGGGCAGTTGGCAGGGTCTGCGCTGCAG
>NZ_JBFUIU010001682.1:0-706 GCF_056401695.1 Variovorax sp. P4_D9 | reverse complement strand
GAACAGGCCCTCGGGGCTTGAGTACTGCGAGATCAGCGTGGCCAGCGTGCCGGCCTTGGCCGAAACAAGGTTCAATGCCCAGAAGGCCTCGTTCCAACTCAGCACTAGGCACAGCAGGCCACAAGATGCGAGTCCGCCGATCGACAGCGGCATCACCACGTGGCGGAACTCGGTCCAGATGCTGGCGCCATCCATGCGCGCGGCTTCGAGGATTTCGTTGGGGATGTCCTTGTAGCTCGTGTAGAGCATCCAGACCATGATCGGCAGGTTCGACAGCGTGAACACTATGATCAGTGCCGGCAGCGAGTCGAGCATGCCCGAGGTCTGCGCGAGCACGTAGATCGGCACCAGCGCGCCGACGGCCGGCATCATCTTGGTCGAGAGCATCCACATCAGGATGTCGCGCGTGCGCTTGGTGCGAAAGAAGGCCATCGAGTACGCCGCGGGCGCGGCGATCAGCAGGCCCAGAATGGTCGAGCCCACGCTCGTGATCAGTGAGTTTCGCGCGTACAGCAGGTAGTCGCTGCGACGCTGCACTTCACTGAAGTTCTCCATCGTCGGCTCGAAGATGAAGAGCGGCGGCACATGAATGGCCTGCAGTTCGGTCTTGAACGCCGTGAGGAACAACCAGCCGAGCGGAAAGAACAGCAGCAGCGCGGCGGCCCAGGCGCCGACGGCGCGCAGGACGGTGAACATTGGATGGGGC
>NZ_JBFUIU010001681.1:0-707 GCF_056401695.1 Variovorax sp. P4_D9 | reverse complement strand
GCGCCGCGGCGCGGCAGGAGTTGCAAATCAAAGGGTGGCCCAAACCAATTTCAGCGTATGTAGTGACAGGGCGCGTTGCTCCAGCTACTTCAGGAGTGCACCCGGACGCCGCCACCCAAGAACCCACCTCGGCCTGGAGCCTCTTTGGGCCTGATAGTTTCGCGTTTCCATCATGATTTGGAGAGCGCCACAATATCGATCTTGGGTCACATTATGTTGATGCAAGAAGATGTTGTCGTCTGGACAAAACGCCACTGTTCCGTCACAAGAGGGGCGTAACCCCAACAATATTCGGGTTTTCGTTCAAGCCGATATTTCAATATTGCTTGAGAATTATTCAAAATCCGGACAATGGGAACCCTTCAGGTCCAGTCCGAATGCACGGGCGATCTTGAGCAATCAGATTCTCAGGGACCCTAACAGGGTCTATATCATTTTTCTCCGCGAAAGATTTGGGTTGAGAGTCATACCTAGGCCGCAACATGAAGAAAACTAAGACCGACCAAATCAGACTGCGAGTATTTAAAGTGTGGTTTCTTACGCTCGCCGTTATCATCATCGTATTCATCGAGAAGCTTTCTGGTTTTCGTGATCTTGCTCCACCATTCTCATCTGCGTTTCAAAGTTTTCAGATGATGATTGGTCTTGTGGTCCCRCAGGTGGCCACCATGGTGGCGTTCTATTTCAACCTTGATCGACAAAAAGAT
>NZ_JBFUIU010001680.1:0-709 GCF_056401695.1 Variovorax sp. P4_D9 | reverse complement strand
CCTTGGTGTCGACCGAGATCTTCTTCGACAGGTCGCCCGCGGCCACCGCCTTCGTCACGTCGGCGATGTTGCGCACCTGCGAGGTCAGGTTGCCGGCCATGAAATTGACCGACTCCGTGAGATCCTTCCAGGTGCCCGCCACGCCCTGCACGTCGGCCTGTCCGCCCAGCTTGCCTTCGGTGCCCACCTCGCGCGCCACGCGCGTCACTTCGGCCGCGAACGATCGCAGCTGGTCGACCATGGTGTTGATGGTCGCCTTGAGTTCCAGGATCTCGCCCTTGACGTCGACAGTGATCTTCTTCGACAGGTCGCCGGCCGCGACCGCCTTGGTCACGTCGGCGATGTTGCGCACCTGGCTCGTGAGATTGCCGGCCATCGAGTTGACCGATTCCGTCAGGTCGCGCCAGGTGCCGGCCACGCCCTTCACTTCGGCCTGGCCGCCGAGCCGGCCTTCGGTGCCGACCTCGCGAGCGACGCGGGTCACCTCGTCGGCGAAGGAAGACAGCTGGTCGACCATGGTGTTAATGGTCGCCTTCAGTTCCAGGATTTCGCCCTTGACGTCGACCGTGATCTTCTTCGACAGATCGCCAGCGGCCACCGCCTTGGTSACGTCGGCGATGTTGCGCACCTGCGAGGTGAGGTTCGAAGCCATCGAGTTGACCGAGTCCGTCAGGTCCTTCCAGGTGCCGGCCACGCCCTGCACATCGGC
>NZ_JBFUIU010001679.1:0-713 GCF_056401695.1 Variovorax sp. P4_D9 | reverse complement strand
ATGTGGTGGTGGCCGGGGAACGCGGCCGCGCACTGGTCGACCGCATCCTTTCGTTCAGCCGCGGCACGCCGGGTGAGCGGGTGCCGGTGAATGTGGAGCGTGTGGTGCGCGAGGCGCTGAATCTCCTGCAGGGCAAGCTGCCAGGACACGTGAGACTGCGCACCCGCCTGCAAGCCGGTCGCGCGGCGATCCTCGGCGATGCAGTGCAGATTCACCAGTTGCTGATGAATCTGGCGACGAACGCGGCGCATGCGATGACGCAACCGGGCAAGTTGACCGTGTCGCTGGAGGTGGCCGAAGTTCTGCAATCGCGCCAAGCCAGGGTGGGCACCGTGGGGGCTGGCACTTGGATCGTGCTGCGAGTTGCGGATCAGGGGAGTGGGATGACGCCCGAAATGCTGGCGCGCATCTTCGATCCATTTTTCACGACTAAGGAATTGGGCGTCGGAACGGGCCTGGGGCTGTCCCTGGTGCTGCGCATCGTGACACAGGCCGGAGGGGCCATCGATGTGCACAGCACGCCGGGTGTGGGCAGCGTGTTCACCGTCTACTTGCCGCGTGCCGGGGACGCGCCCGAGGAGCCTGCAGACGCCAGCGAGGCACCGCCGCGGGGGGACGGCCAGCGGGTGATGGTGGTCGACGACGAGGAGCCGCTGCTGGAGATAATGACGCACGCGCTGCGCGTGCTGGGCTACGAGCCGATGGGGTATGGC
>NZ_JBFUIU010001678.1:0-720 GCF_056401695.1 Variovorax sp. P4_D9 | reverse complement strand
ACGCCATAGAGTGCTGTTCCTCCATTTTTAAGGGGATGCCCAAAGACCTGAAAGGCACTTCAGCCTGACATTGGCCTCACCCCGGCACTTGAACCTGGGGCTGATGGAGAGCGTCATGGAGCTCCAGTGTCACAACTTCGATACGGACCCCGACAACGAGAGGGGATGCCATATCAATGGAAGCGAACATTTCAACCCGGAACGAATCCTTCACGCCGTGCCGGCGCCCGCCGACGGGGACCCTCACAGTCATTTGCGGCAGTTGACCATCCTGTTCTCCGATCTATCCAGTTCTGTGGATCTCTCGGCGCAGATGGATTGCTTTGACTATGTGGGCTTTCTGCATGACCTCAGAGCGATGTTCAGGTCATCCGTTGAGCGCCACGGGGGTGTGATTGCACGACTTCAGGGCGATGGGGTGCTTGCCATCTTCGGGCACGACGGCACATCGGATGACGACGGATACCGGGCGATATGCTGCGCCCTCGAGATGCATGAGGCGGCCAGAGGGATCACAGTCGGCGCCGAAAGCTTGGCCCGGGCCGCGCTGCACACCGGCATCTACTCAGGCCTGACCTACCTTGAAAGCGGTGACATAGAGCGAGGGCGCTTCGACCTGATCGGCAATGCACCGAATCTGGCGGCTCGCCTCTCGGGGCTCGCAGTCCGGGATAGCATCTTCGTGACGGAGGAGGTGCTCTCGCCGCACTTCAGTAACTT
>NZ_JBFUIU010001677.1:0-721 GCF_056401695.1 Variovorax sp. P4_D9 | reverse complement strand
CGAAAGGAAAAGTGCAAGGCATGCAATGTCAAGCGTGAATGAGCGCAAAGGCGGACGATGCACCTGTCGCTTCAGACCCAGACCTCAACCGGTTAAAGGAGATACACATGCACTTTTTGGACGACTCTCTTCTGCCTGAAAACCGCGGTATTGAGGACACGCTCCAAGACGACCTCGGCGAGCGTATCCCCTCGGTCAGGCAGGTCGAAAAGCTGGTGCGTATTTCCCGCGAGCTGAACCGAGAAATCGCCACCGGCGAGGAAGCCAAGCGCATCTACCAGATCGGCATGCAGTACAACAGCATCGAGGAAACCCTGGCCAAGAACGGCTACCCGCCGCTGCGCAAGCCCGGCCAGCGCGGCTTCCTGCTGCATGACGGCGCCTACTACCCCGGCGAACGCCAGCGTGCTGCAGAAGCACAACACCAGGCCGAAACGCAGCGACGCCTGAGTGCCCTGGCCAACCGCGACTGGGCCGCAGCAACAGCCTGAGCCGTTCCCGCTCAAGCATCACCGCTGCCCGGGAGAGGCCGCAGGCGGCTTTCTCAAGCCGCCTGCGGGAAATTTTCTGCGGCCGACTCAGCCAAATCACCCTATTGACTCGTTCTAGGGTGAAGCAAGGGCTGGCAAGCCGCAGGCGAACTTTGATATTTACTACGGAACAGGAGACAAAATGGCAAAAGTCGTCAAGTTTTACGAAACGGGCAAGCCCGACGTACTTC
>NZ_JBFUIU010001676.1:0-722 GCF_056401695.1 Variovorax sp. P4_D9 | reverse complement strand
CCCGCAGACCGAACAGATGCAAACGGGCCTCGGCCATCCAGGCAAGCGGCGCCGGCTTGCGTCGCCACGATTCGATGGTGGCGACCGTCTGCGCGGCGGCCTCCCAATTGCCTGCACGCAGCCACATCGGCGCTGCATGGTCCTGCGGATCCCGCGCGTCGAAGGCCAGCAACCCGCCGCGGCGTGCGATGTCCTGCCAGCTCACAGCGAGCCAGACGGCGGCACCCGGGTCGCCGAAAGTGCGCTGCGCAGCATGACGGATCGTCTCTTGCAGCATCTGTCGCGCCTCGCGCAAGGATTCGTGGTCGCGAAACGCATCGTCGCGGCCGGCTTCGGCGGCCTCGATGTAGTCGGTGAGAATGCGCAGCGACGGCAAGGAGTCGTCGGCAGGATATTCTTGGGAAAGGCGATCGCAAGCTTGCAGAGCGGCCGACGCGTCGCGCCGCTCGAGCGCATGCACAACGTCGTTCCTCAGCATCACCTCGCGGCCGTGTTCGAAGATGTCGAGTTGCATCGTTTCACCCGTGCATCAAGGCATCAAGGCAACACGCATGACTTTGGGAGAAGGGTCGAGCGGGTGCTTCCACGGCCCTCGTCGTCTCCCGGCTCGACGGCCGGCGCGGCATGCATTGCGCTCGAGTCGCCGGGGAAACAACTGTGCCCGGCTACACGGTAAGTTCGTTTGCGATAAAGGCATTTCGCGTTTCGCGTTCTTTATGGAC
>NZ_JBFUIU010001675.1:0-725 GCF_056401695.1 Variovorax sp. P4_D9 | reverse complement strand
TGTCCGAGGGCATCGAGACCGGCAAGCTGATCGCACCGCTCGTGATTCAAGAAAAGGGCGGCACGCGCAAGACGGTCGAAGCCGCTATCGCCGCCGTGGAGGCGATGCTGCCGGTGGCGAACCAGTGCCGTCGCGAAGACGTGTCCGCCGCTCACCTGACCGTGGCACTGCAATGCGGGGGCTCTGACGGCTACTCGGGAATCACCGCGAATCCTGCGCTTGGCATGGCGGTCGACCTCCTGGTTGCGCATGGGGGAACTGCCATCCTGAGCGAAACCCCTGAGATCTACGGAGCCGAACATCTGTTGACGCGACGGGCCGTGAACCGTGAGGTAGGGCAGGGCATCGTCGATCTCATCAAGTGGTGGGAGGATTACGCGGACCGGGAGAAGGGCAGCATCGACAACAACCCGACACCGGGCAACAAGTCCGGTGGGTTGACCACGATTCTCGAGAAGTCTTTGGGCGCGGTGGCCAAAAGCGGCTCTTCCGCCCTGATGGGCGTCTACCGCTACGCCGAACCGATCACGACRCACGGCCTGGTCTTCATGGATGCGCCCGGCTACGACCCGATGGGGGCGACCGGACAAATTGCCAGCGGAGCCAACCTGGTCGCTTTCACGACGGGTCGTGGCTCGTGCTTCGGGGCAAAGCCATCTCCCTCGATCAAGTTGGCCACCAACACGAAGATGTTCTTGCGAATGAAGGACGACATGGACATCAAC
>NZ_JBFUIU010001674.1:0-725 GCF_056401695.1 Variovorax sp. P4_D9 | reverse complement strand
TGCGAGCGGCGCGTGACCGAGGTTGGATCCTCGATCTCGTCGGCCATCTTGTAGCTGGCCTCGATGTGGTCGAGGCGCGGATCGTCGTGCTTGAGGCGTTCGAGCTTGTAGTTGGGAGTCTCGAGCGTCTTGTTGGGCACCATCAGTACGGTCACGCGCTGCTTGAGCTCGATCTTGGCGATCTCCGGGCGCTTCTCGTTCAGCAGGAACGACGCCACCTCGACCGGCACCTGGACATGCACGGCGGCCGTGTTGTCCTTCATCGACTCTTCCTGAATGATGCGCAGGATCTGCAGCGCGCTCGATTCGGTGTCGCGGATGTGGCCCGAGCCGCCGCAGCGCGGGCAGGGGATCGACGAGCCTTCGCTGAGCGCCGGCTTCAGGCGCTGGCGGCTCATTTCCATCAGACCGAACTTGCTGATCGAGCCGAACTGGACGCGGGCGCGGTCTTGCCGCAGCGCGTCGCGCAGGCGGCTTTCGACTTCGCGGCGGTTCTTCGACTCGTCCATGTCGATGAAGTCGATCACGATCAGGCCGCCGAGGTCGCGCAAGCGCATCTGGCGTGCCACCTCGTCGGCGGCTTCCAGGTTGGTGCGGGTCGCGGTTTCCTCGATATCGCCGCCCTTGATGGCGCGGGCCGAGTTGACGTCGACCGAGACCAGCGCCTCGGTGTGGTCGATCACGATCGCGCCGCCGCTCGGCAGCTGCACCGTGCGGGCGTAGGC
>NZ_JBFUIU010001673.1:0-725 GCF_056401695.1 Variovorax sp. P4_D9 | reverse complement strand
CCAGTGCGTCGACAAGGCTTGCGGGGGAACTCTTCCAGCAAGCCGTTGGAGTCAAGCTGACGGGCGTGCCTTACCGGTCGAGCATGTCTGGGCTCACGGAGGTCGCTTCTGGACAGGTTGACCTTATTTTCATCGACGCGCTGTCCGCTGGAGCGTTCTACCAGGGGGGAAAGGTCCGCCCATTGGCAGTTGCGGGCGCGAGCCGGGTCAAGGAACTCCCCGAGGTTCCCTCCGCCGCGGAACTTGGACTCCCCGAGTTCAGCGTGGCGCCCTGGTATGGCGTGTACCTGTCAGCGAAGGTTCCTCAAGCGCTCGCTGATCAGGTTCGCAGCGCGGTATCGCTGGCATTGAATCGCCCGGAGATGAAAGCGGCGATGGAGAAGCGCAACCTCACTACCAATTACCTATGCGGCGATGCGATGAAGTCTTTCCAGAAGGACGACAGCGAATTGTGGCGCCGTGTGACCAAGAAGGCCGGCATCGAACCGCAGTAAATGCAACTTGATAAGGAACTACCCATGACGGAGCGATACAAGCAATTCCCCATCCGGCTCGAGCTAGGCGATAACGGCGTGCTCGAGATGGTCTTCGATGGCCCAATCCTGAACGCTGTGTCGGCGGAGCTTCACCGTGACCTGCCGAAAGTGTGGTCTGTCATTGACGACGATCCGGAGGTCCGGGTTGTTCTGGTGCGCGGCGAAGGACGTGCCTTCTCGGCCGGAGGC
>NZ_JBFUIU010001672.1:0-726 GCF_056401695.1 Variovorax sp. P4_D9 | reverse complement strand
ACCCTCACGTTCGCGGGCTTCCAGAACCGTCGATAGGTTTCCACTAATTGAACTGACGCCAGCGCCTCGGTATGGCTACCGAGAATTCGCTCAATCTTTAGGTAGGCGTCGTTCAACTTGTGCATTGTTAACCACGCGATTCGCTGAATGGAAGGACAGGATAAGGGCTACCTGCCGGCTCTGTCCATCGGTCTCGGCTCGCTCGTCGCCGTCCTCGACGAACTTTCGGTCAAGAACCTTGCTGGGACGGACCGCGACGAGCCTAATTCTTAGCCTTCAAGTCGCAGGCAGTGATGGCTCGGAGTTGGCGCAGCATGTCCTTCACGGTGGGCTCGATCAGGATGTGCACCCAGTCGTCGCTCATGCGCCAGCCGCGGCGCAGCAGGATGTCGTAGGCGAAGCCGCTGTCCGTTGCGTACCCCTCGCCGGAGTCAAATTCCTGGACCTGGTGCGCGTGGGCGTCGCACCAACTGCGCAGCGTGGCCGGGGGCGCCGTGCAGTAGCGGACTTTGAAGTCGCTCATGGCCTGGATGCCGCGTAGATCGCCACGCTGACTCCCGTCCCGACGAACTCGTTCGAGAACACGCCGGACCATTCGCCCTCCCAGCCGTCGAGCAGATCTTTGCCGCGCAAAGATGCGGGTAAAACCGCCACGATCCGGCCGCCGGCCGCGATGAGCGTGGAGGCCTCGTGCAGGTGAGAAAGGGCGCGGCGATCGGAAAATGG
>NZ_JBFUIU010001671.1:0-728 GCF_056401695.1 Variovorax sp. P4_D9 | reverse complement strand
ATTCACGATCACGAACACATTCCCGCAGGCGAACAGCGCCGTCACCGCATTTCCGAGACCGAATGGCTCCGCCACCGGTGCGCGCCCGTGAACGGTTACGCCATGGGCCATCGACACCGCAGCGATCGATACGCCAGGCGAGCTGCATGCCGCGACGACTTGCGCCTTGAACTCGGCGCTATGTGTGCGCCGGCGTCGACGGCCAGCGCTGGCTTCGTTGGAAATAGTGTGCACGTGTCCACCAAGAACGTAGTGGACACGAGCATCCTAAAACGATCCGTCGCAATCAATGTGCCGCGGCGAGACGCTTACCATAATCCGTCCATTGGCCCAAGTGAAGCCGACGCGGGTGTAGGGCCACTAGCGATACTTGGTCTGCCGGAGCACCGAAGGACCGCTATTGGCCGTTGAGGGACAGTCAAGCTGCAATCGTTGCCCGGACCGACGGCGAGCCTGTCAGCGTTGGGGCCGGATGGCGCGCTCCAAACGTTTCCGCGGTGCGCGGGCGGGGCGGCAGGCTCTTGACCGCTTCCAACATCGCGTTGAGCCGCAAGGACTGGCTCACTTCTTCCCTGTCAGTGCGGAGATGGCAGCCAGCGCGGCTGGGTTGCCATTGATGAAGCGGGAGAGGCGAACGGCGCGCTCGGCGTCCGTGAGGGCCTTGCCTGCGCCTGGCGCATCGGGATCGTTCTCGGCGCCGTCCAGGCCGAAAGCCTGGCGCTCGAGGG
>NZ_JBFUIU010001670.1:0-730 GCF_056401695.1 Variovorax sp. P4_D9 | reverse complement strand
CAGTGGGCTCAGGCCATGCGAAAGGTGTTGGCGATGCCCGATGTGCGCGAGAAGCTGGGCCAGACGGGATACGAATGGCTGCCAGGCAACACACCGGATGAGGTTGCCAGATACACGGACGCCCTCGCCGCGCGCTGGACGCCGGTCATCAAGGCCACAGGGTTCAAGGGAGACTGAACGAGGCTGATGCCTGGCGGGCCGTCGATCAGTGCCGCGCGCCATGCGCAGCCATCAGGCAATCCGCGTACAACTGAACTGCTCGCGAAGGCGCCGGAGAACGACGCACCAGACTGAGGAATCGGCAGGCATAGCGAAAGCGTTTGCCCTCGCCGAGTGCCGAATCGATTCGATTGCCCAGAGCGGGGCGGTGCTCTTGGGTGCGGCGGCCGCCGAGCTCGCGCGAATCGCAATGGACTCGGCGGTGTACCGGGAGCTCGTCCGCCGCGACACCCGTTGCGTGCAGTTGTTGGATCCGCCCTTCGACACCTCGCAGCCGTCGCCCGGCTACATCGAAGGCTACGTTCCCCGCGTGCGCGAAACCGGCGGCCAGTACACGCACGCGGCGCTCTGGGTCGCGCTGGCGTTCGCCACGCACTGCGATGCCGCGCGCGTGCTAGACAGAATGGCTTGAGCCGTTGAAGCGGCCCGTCTCCGGGACTACCGTGGCCGCGCGCGTGCTAGACAGAATGGCTTGAGCCGTTGAAGCGGCCCGTCTCCGGGACTACCGTGG
>NZ_JBFUIU010001669.1:0-731 GCF_056401695.1 Variovorax sp. P4_D9 | reverse complement strand
AAAGACGCGTGCGCAGGCAGTCAGCACCCAGTCCGCCTGGCCTTGTGTGGGCTGAGCTATGGCATCTGGCAGCGACGGCTGCGCCGCTTCATGCTTCGCGTTCTTCAATCCAATGCGTTTGAGGACCATAGAGCCTGGTTCGCCACGCTACGGCTTGGGCGAGCCAAAAGACACGGCCCGGGACCCATAGCTGATCGCGTTGATCAGCTGGCACGTCGTGGACGACTTCATCGGAGTGCCGCAATCTCGACTCGATGCGTTTCGCAAGATCTTTTGCAACTCGATTCTCCGCGTTTCAAGAGAGACATTAACCGCTGGTTACCAATTGGACGAACAGTCGAGCCAATGTCTTACATATCCGGCCGCTTCACCATAGGACAACAGCTCTAAATGTGAAACCTTCCCATAAAAAAACTTCGAGAGCGACATGTTGAATAGCCCGCGCACCCAGACCTTCACGAGCATGGAAACTGGCCGAACGACGCCGAGTGCGCGAAGCAGGGGAAGCGCATCCCGAAGCTCGCCGGTGATTGCCGAGATGAGCGCACGCAGGGCCTGGACCGCGGCTGTGAACCTGCGAAAAGCGATCCACCTGCGAATCGTCGCCGCGTATCGCAGCCAACTCGAAGGCCTCGGGCCGGGGCCGTCGGACGTGGATCTGCGACTGTTCGCCAGGATTGCCATCGCGGAAGAGAGGCTCCGGCGGGTCCTCGAGCGGGCGAAGGTGCATC
>NZ_JBFUIU010001668.1:0-732 GCF_056401695.1 Variovorax sp. P4_D9 | reverse complement strand
CGCGCGACACGATCCTGCCGGTCGTGCCGATGTTCCACGTCAACGCCTGGGGCCTGCCCTATGTGGCTTGCATGGTGGGCGCCAAGCTCGTGTTCCCTGGCCCGTGGCTGGATGGAGAGTCGCTGCACGAGCTGTTCGAAACCGAAGGCGTGACCATGTCGGCCGGCGTGCCGACCGTCTGGCAGGGTTTGCTGGCGCATGTCGAAGCCAACGACCTGAAGTTCAGCACCATGAAGCGCACCGTGATCGGCGGCTCGACCTGCCCGCCGGCCATGATGGACGCCTTCGAGGACAAGTACGGCGTCCAGGTCATCCACGCCTGGGGCATGACCGAACTGAGCCCGATGGGCGCCTTGGGCAAGCTCAAGGGCAAGCATGCGGGCCTGGACGCGGTGCAACGCCGGGCGCTGCAGGCGAAGCAGGGACGGTCGCCGTACGGCGTCGACATGAAGATCGTGGACGAGCATGGCGGCGAACTCCCGCGCGACGGCCTGACTTCGGGCGAGCTGATGGTGCGTGGTCCCTGGGTCATTGCCGCCTACTTCAAGGGCGAGGGCGGTGATCCACTCGCGTATTTCGGAGATGAGGGCTGGTTCCCGACCGGCGACGTCGCGACGATCGATGCCGACGGGTTCATGCAGATCACCGACCGCAGCAAGGATGTCATCAAGTCCGGCGGCGAGTGGATCGGCTCGATCGACCTCGAAAACATCGCGATGGCCCACCCGGCGG
>NZ_JBFUIU010001667.1:0-734 GCF_056401695.1 Variovorax sp. P4_D9 | reverse complement strand
GGCGGCATCGAGTTGCTTGAACACCGGCGCGAGTCGATTCAGGTGATGTCCTACCAGCGCCAGACCGGCTACCGGGGTGAGGTCGTAGTCGAGTTGCTTGACGATGAAGGGGCGCATTGGAAGGAATCGGATACTGCGTTTGCAACAGGCCCATAAACGCCCCACACCTGTCTCGCGTTTACCAAACCACCTCAAATCGATCGCACCCGCAGGGTGAGCCCCTTTCACTCTTGGGCTCACGGATTCAGGTCTAAGTCATTGATGTTAAATAGAATTATTGCGATTTGAGGCGGCTACGCCGTTGTTGGGCGAGGGCAACGTCGAGAGCGATTCAAATGGTGGGGTCATGCCGCCAAGGACATCGTCGACGCGTTGGACGGGAACCCCGGGTACCAGCGGGCGAAGTCATCGCGCAGTTGGCCGTCGATGACGCGCACTCGCACTTGCAGCAGCAGGTGCGCGCTGCGCGGATCCCATCGCATCTGCTGTGACTTCGACATGCGCTTGTCGATGAGTTGGTTGACAGCCGACTCCACGAAGGCACTGGAGATGCGTCGGCCCGCTCGGTAGCGCCTTCCATAGTTGGGCAGCGAATCCGAGTTGTTGCGTAGGTAGCCGAGCAACTCGAGGGTGAGCCTTCGGATCTGACGCGCGGCCGGCTTGCGGCACACCGTCGATTTGCCCAAGACGTACAGCATCGTGGCCAGGCGCCGCATGGCTTCCTGCGCTCGACC
>NZ_JBFUIU010001666.1:0-734 GCF_056401695.1 Variovorax sp. P4_D9 | reverse complement strand
GTACATGGGCTACTACCCCGAGGTACACATCAGCCTGCAGTTGGCCAACAGGGTCGTCGATCTGGCCGAGGAAGGGATCGATGTCGCGCTGCACTTCGGCCCGGTCAGCGACGACAACTTGATTGTGCGGCCTCTGCTTCTCATGGATCTGGTGGTCTGCGCCTCTCCAGGTACTGGTTGAAGAACGGCAAGCCGACACACCCGAGCGAACTGGCCCATCACGATGCATTGACCAACTCTAGCCAAGCACAGCAGTCGATCTGGCGCTCCAAGTCGATGGCGAACCGTTCAATGTCACCGTCCAGAGCCGGATGGACGCGACCGGCTTGCGCCCCTGATCGAAGTGGCACTGCAGGGCTTCGGCGTGCTCTACGCACCGGCGCTCATGGTGCAGTTGCGCATCGACAAGGGCGAGCTGGAGCCAGTGCTGCCGGAGAACGTCCGTAGCGACATGTGGCTGTCGGCCGCCTACCTGCAACGGCGCTACAAAACAGCGCCGCCCTACGCTCTTTTCTGGATTTTCTTGCGTCGCGGATCAAGAGTGTCGGCAAAGCGGCGCAGGCGCCGGCGCACTGAATCGGATACCGGAGCGAAAATTGCTGTCGTCGTCTATTTTCCGGAAACATGGCCGGGGTCTCGATCTCGGAACGAGGCCGCAAGAGGCCGATATGAGCGATACTCGCGTACGCAGCGAGACGGCAATCCAGACCCCGCGAAAGGCAGCGGAAACTGGT
>NZ_JBFUIU010001665.1:0-734 GCF_056401695.1 Variovorax sp. P4_D9 | reverse complement strand
CATCAGGCCCGCGGCCTCGACCAGGGTGCTGGCGCTGTCCACGGCAACTATGCGCCGCGTGCAGATGGAACCGATATTCATTCGAATCTCCTTCAACGAGGGAACCGTGAAGCGCATCGAAGCCGCCCCGCCCCCCTGCGCACGAGGCGAACTGAAACAAGAAGGCCCGCCATCCCTTGCGGAGCGGCGGGCCTTGGTGAAGGTCCCCACCCTTGCGCCGTGGCGCGCGAGCGGTCTGAGGTTGCCTTCACCCCACGGCATCGGGCTGATGCCGCGAACTCCCCCTGCGGGGGAACCCTCACTTTTCACCTCCGGCACTTGGGTGTTTGCCTCCATCAGTTTGTTCACTCTAGTCGCGCTTGCGCGAAAGGGCTTGACGTGGATCAAGCCCATGCCCGTGGCCTTCAATCGATGGGATGAAGGTCCTCGACGAACCATGCGCCGGCCAGCCCGGCGACGACCTCTGCGCCCTACAGGTGCCGGCTTGACGGGTATCAAGACCCGGCCGGTCGCGCGCCTAGGCTGTGGGGACATCGAATCCAGGAGATGCTATGGATGCCTCCCTCCCGAAGGGGAATCAGAAGACTGGGGGTGGTGAGATGACGTCGAAGGCGGCGAGAGCAGTCGTTGGTCGCAGAGATCGAAGCTCGGCACGAGCGGGTGGACCCTCTGCTGGATACGGCATCAAAGTGCCCAAGGCGTGATAGACCAAGGTCTTCACAAACACCGCAGAG
>NZ_JBFUIU010001664.1:0-735 GCF_056401695.1 Variovorax sp. P4_D9 | reverse complement strand
GATCATTTCTGGTGGCGTCAACGTGTACCCGCAGGAGATCGAGGCGGCGATTCGGGGCGTCGAGGGCGTTTGGGATTGCGCAGTGGTCGGAGTCGCGGACGAGCGCTTCGGTGAGCGACCTGTGGCGTTTGTGGTGCCTGCACGGGGCACAGCGACCAGCGATCCGGAAACATTGATCGCCTCGGTGCGTTCGCACTGCGAGTCGCACCTCGGCCGTATCAAACGACCTTCAGATTTCCGCCTCGTCGAGAGCCTGCCTCGTTCGCCTACGGGCAAACTCCTGCGCCGGCGGCTCCGCGAGTGGCTGGCCGTGCCCGACCACCCAGCGAGCTGACCGGCCAATTCCGGCTCTCCGCTCAGGCCGGCCTGGAGGTTAGGTCGCTAGCGCGATCGCGCAGCTTGAACTTCTGGACCTTTCCGCTAGCGGTCTTCGGAAGATCGTCGCAGATGACCAGCTTCTCGGGCCAATACTGCTTGGCCGTCTGCGAGGTGCGCATGTATCGGGTCAGTTCGTCCATGTCGAGCGTCTGGCCGGGCTTGGTCACGACGAACGCACACGCACGCTCGCCCAGCCGGTCGTCCGGATAGCCCACGATCGCAGCCGCCGCGACAGCGGGATGTCGATGCAGGAGCGCCTCAATCTCGAAAACAGGGATGTTCTCTCCACCGCGGATGATGATGTCCTTGCTTCGTCCGTTGATCCGGATGTAGCCCTCGTCGTTCACCACGTAAGCG
>NZ_JBFUIU010001663.1:0-735 GCF_056401695.1 Variovorax sp. P4_D9 | reverse complement strand
AGTCTTCCGTGGACCGGGTGCTCGCGAAGCGCTTCGGTACCCAGAACGAGGTTCAGGACGCGGAGGCAAAGCTGGTCACGCGGCCGGCGCCAGGCGGATTTCCTCCGCGCGGGTTCGGCTTCAGCCGCGGTGCCGGCGCCCCAGGAGCTGCAGGATGAGCGGCCCTCAAGCGAACCTGAGCGTGCAGGAAGAGATCGCCAGCGTCCTCGAGACGGCCGTACAGGCCTGCGCTGCATGCCGACATGAGCTCAACGACCTCGAGGTCACGGCGTGGCTCGCAGCGATCGAGGCATTTGGGCCGGCGGCGACCACGCAGTTTCTCTTGAACTGGGTCTCCACGAACAGTCGCAAGGCGCCGACGGTCGCGGATCTGCGCAAGGCGCTCGATCCCACATTCGTCGAGGAAGAGACTGCGCTGGAGCGCCTGTATCTCCTGGTGTCCCGCGTTGGCCCGTATGACGCCCCGAAGCTGGAGGCGACGGGTCCGATGCTGTGCCGAGCGATCGAGAACATGGGCGGTTGGGCTCGCATCAACGAAATCATGCCGGACCGCGGTGATCGCATCGCCTGGAACGCGTTCTCCGAGCGATTCTCGACCGCCTTCGGCACGGCCCGCACCCAGGAGTTTCAGGAGTCCCTGTTGCCGCCCGGGCAGCGCCCCGCGTTTCCGGCTCCCAAAGGCCTGCATGAGATCGGCATTCGGGTCTCGCATTCCGTTGGCGACCTGCTCTTGAC
>NZ_JBFUIU010001662.1:0-736 GCF_056401695.1 Variovorax sp. P4_D9 | reverse complement strand
GAGCAGTCCTTGACGCATGGCGAACTCGAAGGAACGTTTCTGGAGTCGGCTTCGTCGTGATCGGGGACGAGCGAGCTGAAGCGCTGCTGGACAAGGTATGGCACGACGCGCCGCGGGTCTCCTTGAGAGCGTCGTGTTCGCGCTCCTGCGCCAGGGCCATCCGCGAACAGGGGGTGGCCGTCCATTTCGTCACGCACAACGGCGACATGGCTGCGCGTTGCGACCGGATCATTCAAGTCGTTGACGGGATGCTCGAGGGGCTCGGGCGGTCGTGGACGCAGGCTGAAGCGCTAGCATCCGGTGATCGCGCGTCACTCCTTGGACTTATCCCATCCCCGACCGCGGCGCCGCATCTCACTGGATCTTCAGGGTACGGCTGCCACTGCCTTCGCGCTTGGGCAGCGTCAGGCGCAGGACGCCGTCCTCCAGCTTTGCGACGRCCGTCTTCTCATCCACGTCCGAGGCCAGCGTGAAGCCGCGGGAGACGGCGCCGTGGTAGGTCTCTCGCACCAGCGAGCGCCCGTCCTTCTCCTCCTGCTCCTTCTTGATCTCGGCCGCGATGGAGACGTAGTTGCCGTCGATCGAGACGCGGATGTCCTCCTTCCTGGCGCCGGGCATCTCGGCGCTCACGAGGTACTCTTTCTCGTTTTCGCTGATGTCGACGCGGATGTCCGAGGGCAGGGTGCTGTCGTCGATCATCTGAAGCGGGCGGGCCCAGCGGCGGACAGCTCCGGAA
>NZ_JBFUIU010001661.1:0-737 GCF_056401695.1 Variovorax sp. P4_D9 | reverse complement strand
AGCGAACTGCGTTTTCGCACCGTGGTCGAAGCCGTTCCCAGCGCCATTCTTCTGGTGGACCATCAGGGCATGATCACGCTGGCCAACGCGCAGGCGGAAGCCATGTTCGGCTACTCGCGTGCAAATCTCGTCGCGAAGCCTGTCGAGATGCTGATTCCTGAACGCTTTCGCGGTCCCCATGTCGGCCTGCGAGAGTCATACGGCAAGGACCCGCGGACGCGGGCGATGGGAGCCGGGCGCGAGCTGTTCGCTTGTCGCAATGATGGAGGCGAATTCCCGGTAGAGGTCGCACTCAGTCCGATGTCGACCGGTGAGGGGCTGTTCATCCTGGCCTCGGTCGTCGACGTCACCGAACGCAGACGCGTCGAACGGACGACAGCCCGCCAGCGCGACGAGCTCGCGCACCTGTCGCGGGTCGCGATGTTGGGGGAATTGTCCGGATCTCTCGCGCACGAACTCAACCAGCCGCTGACGGCCATTCTGAGCAATGCGCAGGCGGCGCAGCGCTTTCTCGCGCAAAGCCCGCCGCGCGTCGACAAGCTTGCCGAGATTCTGTCCGACATCGTCAAGTGCGATCACCGCGCCGGCGCAGTGATTCAGCGGCTGCGATCCATGCTCAGGAAGGAAGACGCGCAGCACGATCTTCTGGACATCAACGACGTGGTCCAGGAATCGCTGCGTCTGCTTCGCAGTGACCTGTTGAACCGCCATGTGATGGCCAGCGCGGACCTGGCCGA
>NZ_JBFUIU010001660.1:0-741 GCF_056401695.1 Variovorax sp. P4_D9 | reverse complement strand
GTGCACATAATGCCTTGATTTCGTTTAAATTACTAACACAGTAAGACTTCTATGGGGCATTAAAAGTCAAGCCCTTCGAGGATTATTTTTAACGGTCAATTACCTCTGTTTGATAAGTCAGTGCCGTGGACGAAGACCTCTGCTCTGTTGAGGGGCCCTTTGCATAAAGCGATGCACAGGGGATTCAGGTCGGGTTGCATGATGTCCGGGCGGTTGCCCGGTCCAACTTCTATCCGTGCCGGCACCAGGCCGGTCACCACATACCGCATGCGCAAGGCGCTGGAATCAACCCCGTTACTGCACGCCCCATCTAAAACTACGACTACCCGTCGGGTAATCCTCTTACTGTCCGGGCGCGCTAACCTTCACCCCTGTTGYCGCTCAAAGTGCGTCGYGTTCAGGCCGTCACCGCTTCGTTGCCCAGTGGCTTGAGCCTTGCCTCGAGTGGAATCTCACCATATTCGAGATAGCGCCATAGGGCGATCGCCAGCCGCCGCGCAAGCGCGACCACGGTTAACGTCAACTGCACTCTCGTCCAACCAGTCGCGGGGTTGGGCCGAGATTCGGCATCCGTTCCATCCACGTAGGGGGCAGCGCTTTCCTGTATTGAAGGCGCGATACGTTGCTGGTGTCGACACGCTGATCCTTCAGGATGATGGCGAGCGCCTCAGCTTCGCCATCGCTCGCGAATGGACCGACCTCGCCGTGCCCAATCCATGCCCGCCGTGCCCAATCCATGCC
>NZ_JBFUIU010001659.1:0-744 GCF_056401695.1 Variovorax sp. P4_D9 | reverse complement strand
GGCATGGTCGATGCGCGTGCGTCCCGTGAACGACGGGTGGTAGGTGATGATTGGCTCGTTCGCCAGGTCCTCGAGCGAGATCCGTTCCTTGTCCGCCAGCGGATGCCCCTGCGGCAGCACCAGCACGTGCTGCCATTCGTAGCACGGCATGGTCACGAGCTCGGCGTAGTCCGCCAGGGACTCGGTCGCGATGCCGATCTCGGCGATCTCGTCGATCACCATCCGCGCCACCTGGTCGGGCGACCCCTGGTGCAGGCTCACGTTGACCTTCGGATAGGCCTCGCGCAGTTTCGCCACCGGCACCGGCAGCACGTAGCGGGCCTGGGTGTGGGTGGTGGCGATCGACAGCGTGCCGCTGTCCTGGGCACTGAACTGCTCGCCGATGCGCTTGAGATTGCCGACCTCGCGCATGATGAGCTCGATGCTGGCCAGCACGTGCTGCCCGGGCTCGGTGATGCGCTTCAGGCGCTTGCCGTGGCGGGCGAAGATCTCGACGCCGAGTTCCTCCTCGAGTTCGATTATCGCCTTTGACACGCCGGGCTGCGAGGTATGGAGCGCCTTGGCAGCTTCGGTCAGGTTCAGGTTGCGGCGGACGGCTTCCTGAACGAACTTGAACTGATGAAGATTCATAACAAATTCCGTATTATTTTCGGATTTATTATGCCTTCTTGGTCTATGAAAATCACTGGAAGTTCAGCATTCCAGCGCCTTTCGCGCCAGCAATGCAATCACTTCGGGATCTTC
>NZ_JBFUIU010001658.1:0-749 GCF_056401695.1 Variovorax sp. P4_D9 | reverse complement strand
GATGATGGCGCAGCAACATCGCCAGCAGCTTGTCGCCATCGAGCCGGTCGGTCTTGGCCCGCCTGGCGTGTCGGTTCACCTCGATGCTGGAGGAGTCGACCACGATGTTGTCGACACCCTGCTCGACCAGCCAGCGGTGCAGCCACCAGCCGTCGCGCCCTGCTTCGTAGCATGAGTGCACCCCGGCCTGCGGCTCGAGCTTGCAGCGCTCCCGGGCCTTGCCGATGCAGTGCGCAACGGCGGCCGTGTCGCCGGCGTCCACGTTGTACCGACTCGCACCGCGGTGACCGTCACTGACGGTCAACTTCCACGATTTGTCACCGAGCTCGAAGCTCATGTACAGCTCGCCCGGGATCGCCGTATCCTCACGTTGTGGGACTGCTTGGGTTGTCGACATTTCCATCTCCTTTGGCAAGAAGTTAAGGAAATCCCGTTTTAGCTAAACGGGTCTCGCTCGGGTAGTCCCACATAGCATCTTCGGCCCGCGAAGCGGACAATTCAATGTGTCAAGTCGAAAGACGGCAGAGGGGCTGGAGTACCAATCCGGCTGCCTGGGTAGTGGACACTCGATTGGCCTTCGACACCGGGATGACGCCGGCCGCTGACGTCTCCGCTCGAGCAATTTGTCGCCGCGCGCAGGCGACGGGGAGCACTGTTCTTGGGAAAGGGCAATACTCGAAGTCGTACATCAGCAATCAATGTCGCTATTGGTCCGAGCGCATGCTCTGATGCACCTCCCGGCGCAGGTC
>NZ_JBFUIU010001657.1:0-756 GCF_056401695.1 Variovorax sp. P4_D9 | reverse complement strand
GCTGGACGACTTGGTCTCGAAGATCAAGGACGTGAACCTCGAAGTGATCATCGCCGTCGGCCATACCGACTGGATCGGTACCGTGGCGTACAACCAGAAGCTGTCGGTCCGCCGCGCTGAAGCCGTCAAGGCCTACCTGGTCTCGAAGGGCATCGAAAAGAACCGCGTGTACACCGAAGGCAAGGGCAAGAGCCAGCCGATCGCTGACAACCGCACTGCCGAAGGCCGCGCCAAGAACCGTCGCGTGGAAATCGAAGTGGTCGGTACCCGCCCCAACAAGTGATTCGCAAGAATCGCTGAAGAAAACCCCGCCTCGGCGGGGTTTTTTTATGCCCGCTCTAGCACCGGCATTTCAATTCGCGCCGTTTCATAATCGCTCCATGACCGAACCCGTGAATGCCGATCCGGCAGAACTCGCCAAATTCTCCGAACTCGCGCACCGTTGGTGGGACCTCGAAAGTGAATTCCGACCGCTGCACGAAATTAATCCGCTGCGCCTCGACTGGATCGACGGTATGGCCCCGATTGCCGGCCGCAGGGTGCTCGACGTCGGCTGCGGCGGCGGCATCCTGGCCGACTCGATGGCGCGCAAGGGCGCCGAGGTCCTCGGCATCGACCTGGCCGACAAGGCGCTCAAGGTGGCGCAGTTGCATGCGCTCGAGGCCGGCACACGCGGCGTCAAGTACCGCTTGGTCAGCGCCGAGGCGCTGGCGGCAGAGCAGCCCGGCACTTTCGATGTCGTGAGCTGCATGGAGA
>NZ_JBFUIU010001656.1:0-758 GCF_056401695.1 Variovorax sp. P4_D9 | reverse complement strand
CCCACTCTTGTCCAAGACAGAAAGGCGTTGAGCCATCCCGATGCGTGGGGTAAAAAGTTGTCGCCAAACGAACTTCCACCCCACTCACGAGAGGCCCAACGTGAAAGCATCATGCAGCATGTTCAGTCAGATCCTCAAGCTGATTCCGCGCATCGAGTTCGAGCACATCGTCAAGCGCACCCAGGCTGAATACGCGTCCAAGGGCTTCTCCAGTTGGGGCCAGCTGGTTGCGATGCTGTTTTGCCAACTGGGCCGCGCCCAYTCGCTGCGCGAGATCGAAGGCGGGCTCAAGAGCTGCGAGGGCAAGCTCGCGCACCTGGGCATCGARGCGCCGGCGCGCTCCTCGCTGTCGTACGCCAACGCGCAYCGGCCTTGGCAGCTGTTCGAGCAGGTCTTCCACGGCCTGTACGAGAAGGTTGCCGCCAAGGCGACGGGCAAGCACAAGTTCCGWTTCAAGAACAAGCTGGTGAGCATCGACTCCACCGTCATCGACCTGAGCCTGTCGTTGTACGACTGGGCCAAGTACCARCGTACCAAGGGCGCGGTGAAGCTGCACCTGGTTCTCGACCACGACGGCTACCTGCCGTGCTTCGGCGTSGTCACCGACGGCAAGGTGGCAGACGTGAAGGTTGCCCAGTGGATCGACTTCGGCGCCGGCACCATCGTGGTGGACGATCGGGGCTACAACGACTACCGGCTGTTCGGCCAGTGGTGCACCCAGGGCGTCTTCTTTGTGACCCGCATGAAGAGGGATGCCC
>NZ_JBFUIU010001655.1:0-762 GCF_056401695.1 Variovorax sp. P4_D9 | reverse complement strand
TTGCCGGCGCATGTCGTCGTAGTCAATGTCGCCGAACTGGTCGAGGCCGAGAACGCCAGCGACATGCAGCACCCAGTCCAGGCGAGCGTTGCGCGCCTTCATCTCCTCGGCGAGGCGGCGGACAGCCTCGGGCGACGTGACATCGATGCCACCGATGGTCTCGACGCCCCCTTCGGTGAAGCCCTCGCCGCTGCCCAGGCAGGCCGCGATCACGCGGTCGCCGCGCGCCTGCAACTGAAGGCAGATCGCATTGGCGATGCCACGGTCCGCACCAACCACCAGAATTTTCTTTGTCATGAGTTTGTCTCCATTAGCCTTTGTTGCGCAGGTATTCGCTGCCCGTGATCCTCGCCGTGCGCAGTTCGCGGCGAGTGTTTTCCGAATAGCCCAGTTCCTCCAACACCTCGTCGGTGTGCTCGCCGAGCAAAGGGGCGCCGCGCCGGATGGAGCAAGGCGTCTTGTCGAACTGCGCGGGTGGGCGAGCTTGCCGCAGGCGCCCCGCGGCGTGATGGTCGAACTCCACGATGGTGCCGGCGGCCACCACCTGCGGGTGGTTTAGCACCTCGTTGCGCTTCAGCGCCGGAGCGCAAGGCACGTCGTGCGCCTCGAGTCGGGCCATCCACTCGGACGTGGTCCTCGACTTCAGGACCTCCTGGGTCAACAGGAGACGTTCGTTGACGTGCTCGTCTCGCGCACTGGGCGTCGCAAAGCGCTCATCGTCCAGCCACTCCGGCTTTTCCAGCGCCTTGGTGAGGCCGATCC
>NZ_JBFUIU010001654.1:0-768 GCF_056401695.1 Variovorax sp. P4_D9 | reverse complement strand
AGTGAGACCTGGGTGCGGCGCTTCGCGCTGGCCGTCATCCTGATCGTGCACGGCTCGTATCGCCAGGTGGTGGAATTGCTGCGCGACCTGTTCGGTCTGTCGCTCAGCATCGGGACGATTCACTCCTGGGTCGAGCAGGCTTCCCGCGATGCGTTGGTTGAAGCCGGCCGTGTCGAGCGTAGCGCCCTGCGCCACCGTGTGAGGCGACGCCGCGCTGAATGCGTTGGGCGCGCCTGCGCGCAAGGTGCCCGCGGCCACCGTGGTCGCGCCGGTGTAGGTGTTGGCGCCGTCCAGCATCAGGGCGCCGCTGCCGATCTTGGTCAGGGCACCGGCCCCCGAGACCCCACCGGCCAGGGTGCCGTCGAATGCGCCGGTGTCGATGGTCGGGTCGCTCGTTCCGCTTAGTTCTCGGCAGGTTTCATGGGCGACCTCCAGAACATTGGATTCACGGACGACGACGCGAGCAGTCGGACGATCGCCGCGTGTCTGTTAGTTATCACACGTGCCATGTATGATGTCTTACATATATTGTAGATCACTTCCGATAATTATTTATTATCGCAAGTAAAACAAGGCAGAGGAAACAGGGCATGGACCTGAAAAGTTCGAGCGACGAAAACCACCCGGTCCGCAGCGGCCGCGGCATCCAGGAGGCCCAGGTCTGGGAAGCCGCCGATGTGCTGCTGCACGAGGGTCTGCGCCCGACGATCGAGCGCGTGCGCCAGAAGATCGGCAGCGGCTCGCCCAACACCGTGAGCCCCATGCTGG
>NZ_JBFUIU010001653.1:0-768 GCF_056401695.1 Variovorax sp. P4_D9 | reverse complement strand
GAGCGCACCGATCTGGTAGATCACGTCGGCCACCAGGTCGGCGCTGGCCACGTCCATGTTGCGACGGCCGAAGCCGGTCAGGTCGGGGTAGGACACGTGTGCGCCGACGACCACGCCACGCTCGGCCCCGCGGCGCAAGGTCTGCAGGATGCCGGCGGGGTCGCCGGCATGGAAACCGCAGGCCACGTTGGCGCTGCTCACGATGCCCAGCATGGCGTCGTCGTCGCCCATGCGCCAGGCCCCCAGGCTCTCGCCGAGATCGCTGTTCAAATCCATGTTGGTGCTTGCCGGTGCCAGGAATCAGTCGACCTTGATGCCGGCGTCATCGATCACCTTCTTCCACTTGGCGGAATCGCTCTTGATGAGTTCGGTCACCTTCGTCGGCGGGCCGCCGACCACGTCAAGACTCATCTCGTCCAGCCGGGAACGGACTTCTTTCTCGGCCAGGATGCCGTCGATCGCCTGGTTCAGCGTGGTCACGATCTCGGCGGGCGTGGCGGCCGGTGCCATGAAGGCGTACCAGAAGGTCATGTCGAAGTCCTTGCCGCCCGACTCCGACACGGTCGGCAATTCGGGATAGGCGGCCAAGCGCTTGGTGGTCGTCACCGCCAGCGCGCGCATGCGTCCGCTCTTGACCATCGGCATCGCTTCGGGCACGAGCGCCATCATCAACTGCACCTGCCCGCCCATCACCTCCTGCAACGCCGGGGCGCCTCCCTTGTAGGGCACATGCACCGGGTCGAATCCGTTCGCCTTCTTGTAGTACTC
>NZ_JBFUIU010001652.1:0-769 GCF_056401695.1 Variovorax sp. P4_D9 | reverse complement strand
ATGTTTTACCTGTCGCGCAGCGATGGCGCGCTCATCGGTGACGTCGCGCAGGCCCTGAACATTGGCGCACCGGCGATGTCCGGCCTCGCCAACCGGCTCGAGCAGGCCGGTTATTTGCTGCGCCAGCGTGACTCGGTCGATGGGCGCGCGATTCGCCTCTACCAAACCGAGGAAGGCCGTGCTGCCGGGCAACGCGCCAAGGCCACGCTGGGCGCGTTGAACGCCAAGTTGAGCGAAGGTTTCAGCGAGGATGAGATGGCTGTCGTCGGAAGATGGCTGGAATCTCTGCCGCAAAGACTCTCTGCGGAGGAGTAGCCGAGCCCGGGCTGCGAGTTCAGCGTCCTGGCCGGATGGGGCTTGCGCGTAAGGCAACGGGCCCAGGGCTGCCTTTGCATTGGCTCCAAAGCGGCGGCTGCTCGTCACGGCGGGGATCAAGCGACTCTACAACGGCTATTCGAGGCGGGCGTCTTGGACTATGCTGCCGCGCATGGCGACGACAGAGCAGAAAGACCTCGACTGGATCGGGCAGGCCCCGGTCTCGACGACGGCTTCTCCAGAGGCTGTGTTCGCTATTCTGGCGGACCACGAACGCTGGCCGGAGTGGTTCCCCGTCATCAAAAGAACGGAGGTGCTTGGCACGCTCCGAGAAGGCGTCGGCACGCGGCGCGTGACGACCATCCCCGGCGGCAAGGTCGAGGAGCGCATCATTGCCTGGGACCCAGGCCAGCGGTGGGCGTTCACCGCCACAGCCGTTAGCCCGGGAATCATG
>NZ_JBFUIU010001651.1:0-770 GCF_056401695.1 Variovorax sp. P4_D9 | reverse complement strand
GGTGCGGAGCAACCGAACTCGCTCGACTATGGCGGCGTGTTCCCCCACTGGAGCGAACTTGAGATGGCGGACAACTGCACTATGGAGGACCGCAGTCAGATTTCCATGCGGATCGTCGAAGATGAGTGCGGCGGGATTGTGGGCGATCGCCTTGTCGACCGGAGTGGTCGCCCCTGCTGCCACCAGTCCCGTGGAAGCAGCATCAGGCAAGGTTGAGGGCGTCTCTGATCGGAACACGCCGCCGACAAGCTGGTCGACACCTCCGTTGATGCCATCGCGCGCTCCAAGTGACGGGAGCTGGAAAACTCGACTGAGGGTTGCGGGAATCGCTGTGTGGTCGAATACTCTGTGTTCGATCAGATTTCCTCGAATGAGCGGGGACACGATCACCGCCGGGACGCGCGGTCCGAGTTGGTCGAAAGTGAATCCATGTGCGCGTCCAAGATTTCCGGTTGGTATCGCGGGGCCGGGTTTTACGTGATCGTAGAAACCGCCATGCTCGTCCCAAGTAATGATCAGGAGACTCGTTGCCCATAGCGGGGACTTCCGAATCGCTTCATAGGCTGCCTTGATAAACCGCTCGCCTGCGGCGACGCCGCCGCCAAAGCTCGGGTGCTGCGACAACGGCTCCGAGAATGGCACGATGCCATAGGACGGCTCTATGTGGAAGTAGCCCACTTCGAGCGCAGACGGATCCTGCAGGTCGTCGGCAAAATCCTCGAACTCTCGTTGCTCGTCGACGCCGTCGAATTCGCCGACCACTGGAAAGT
>NZ_JBFUIU010001650.1:0-772 GCF_056401695.1 Variovorax sp. P4_D9 | reverse complement strand
GCCTAAGTTGATTCACGGCGAGGGCGGAAGCGGAACTGGGAACGCGCTATGAATGGCGGCTGTTGCCCGACTGAAGCTGGTCGCGGCAGGGGGACGATCGGGCCCATTGCAGGAGGTCGACAAAGTCGGCACTGATGCGGCGGACGGGCACGCGCAAGCGTCGGCGACAAAATCGGGGAGAAGATTCCCGGTACTACCCAGAACGAGGCCGGCGAGAAGCCCTGACGAAGGATTGCTGTTGGAAATGGCCAGGGCACCTTCCAATCTGGTCGGTCGCCCGCGGCTGCAGAAGTGAGGGCTGGGTTGTCGGTCGAACATGATGATGGCCATACCAACGAAGCACTCGGCAACGCCATCGGCCCATCTTCAGTCAAGGGCAAGCTACCGGCCCTGCGAAGCCAGTTCCGGGAGCATGGACGAACCGGACACGGCTCAACTCTCAAGTTCGGACGCCCCAGCGGACCGGGCGCTCGCAAGGTCGGCGATGAGGTCTCGCGCCTGCTGAAATTCGATTCCCTTGTCGAAGTACGCAAGGGCGCCGGCATCCATGTGGCACTTGCGCACGGAGGCCCAGCTGAACTGGGAAAGCACGACCACCTTGATGTTCGAATGGTGCTGCCTGACGAAACGCAATACCTCGATTCCGCGGTCGCGTCCGCGCAACTTGGCGTCCAGGACGATAAGGTCCGGAGGACTCGAGGCGATGGACGCCAGCGCGCTGGCCACGTCCCCCGCATGGCCGATGACAGCGACGCCCGGTACAGTCTGCAGC
>NZ_JBFUIU010001649.1:0-772 GCF_056401695.1 Variovorax sp. P4_D9 | reverse complement strand
AGATTGGACAGCGGCTCGTCGAACAGCAGTACGGCGGGTTCGAGCACCAGCGCCCGGGCCAGCGCGACGCGCTGCTGCTGGCCGCCCGACAGCTCGCTCGGCAGTCGCTCGTCGAAGTCGACCAGGCCGACGCCGCGCAGCGCCTCGCGGGCGCGCGCCGCGGCCTCGGGCCTGCGCACGCCGCTCATGCGCAGRCCGTAGCCGACGTTCTCGATCACGCTCATGTGCGGGAACAGCGCGTAGCTCTGGAACATCATGCTGACGTTGCGCTCGGCCGGCCCCAGCGTGGTGACGTCGCGCCCGCCCATGAGGATCGCGCCCGAGCTCGGGGATTCGAGCCCGGCGATCATCCGCAGCGTGGTGGTCTTGCCGCAGCCCGAGGGCCCGAGGATGGTGGTCAGCGTGCCGACGGGCACCTCGAAGCTGATGCCCTTGACCGCCAGCGGCGCGCGCGCGTCGTTGCCGTAGCGCTTGGTGACGTTGCGCAGTTCGATGCCCTGGCTCATGTGTGCTCCATGTTCAATGTGCAGCGACCGCGATGCTCGGCACGCCGGCCTTGCGGCGTCCCAGCTTGCGCTCGCCCACCAGCCACTGCACCGCGGCGATCGCGACTGACATCAGGATCATCAGCACGGTGCAGTAGGCCAGCGCGATGCCGTAGTCGCCGTTGCCGACCCGCCCGATGATGTAGGTGGTGGCCAGCTCGTTCTCGGCCGTGACCAGGAAGATCACCGCGCTGACCGTAGTCATCGCCCGCACGAAACTGTAGACC
>NZ_JBFUIU010001648.1:0-772 GCF_056401695.1 Variovorax sp. P4_D9 | reverse complement strand
ATGCTGGGGTTCAAGGTCTTCGACCGTGCTGCGGTGACGATCGCCGGCGTCGAGCTGCTGCACCGAGTTCGCAAGGGTCAGTTCAATCTCGGTCGGCTGCATGTTCGGGGCCAAGCTGCGCCCGCGATCTGGAATGCCGTGCTTTCGGCATAACCTGCGCGGCCCTCTGGAGACGTCGCTCGGCTACCCCCAAACTTTGCACCAGAGCCTGATCGGCGTGGACAGTCATGGCGAAGCTCCTGAAAAAGGGAAATCGAGGTTTCCGCTCACCTCAATGCGACATCAACACGGGCAGCGTCATGGATTGAAGCAGCGACCGGGTGGCGCCGCCGAGCACCCATTCGCGCGCGCGGCTGTGGCCGTAGCAACCCATCACGAGCAGGTCGACGCTCATGTCGGCGGCTGCCGAGAGAAGCTTCTCTCCGACTTCGCCCTCTTCCGGGCCGCCGGATTGCACCGCGACCTCCACGCCCTGCGCCTTGAGATAGGCACGCAGGCTGTGCACGGAAGCGTCGGCGTCCTCGCCGTAGCTGATCGCCTGCACGGACCGGGCGCCAACGAGCCAGGGCAAAGCGGCGGACACGGCGCGCGCGGCCTCGGGCGTCTCCTTCCAGCCGATCAGGACGCGACCGCCGATCGTGCCGACCGGCCCCGCATACGGCACCACCAGCGCAGGCCGGCCGCTCTCGACCAGCACGCTGGACACGAAATCCGAAGGCAGCTCTCCCGCGTTGGGATCATCCGGGTCGGGCTGGCCGAGGATCAGCAGGTC
>NZ_JBFUIU010001647.1:0-772 GCF_056401695.1 Variovorax sp. P4_D9 | reverse complement strand
TTGCAAGACGGTTATTCCCGGCGCAGGTGGATGAGCTGGTGCGTCTTTGCTCCCCTGTTCAGCGACGCCACCCATCCGCGAGCGAAGAACTGGCGCGTAAGGCGCAGGAAATGGAGCGTATTCTTCGAGTTCAGCAAGTTCCTGTTCTCTCGCTAGCGCGTCTCAACGAACGCGTCTTGGTCCGGGGTCCTGCGGGAACTGGTAAGACGCTCATCGCAATGGAGGTCGCACGGAGGGCGTCTCAAGATGGCCGACGCGTCGCGCTGCTTTGTCATAACCAATTGATCGGGGATTGGATTACTGAGAAGGTCAAGGCGCTGGACCCCTGCCCACCATCACTCGTTGTCGGGCGGGCCATCAAGGTGATGGCTGAAATGGCAAACGTTGCGATACCTCCAAACCCAACAAACGATTTCTGGGACCTTGAGCTTCCCGGACTGCTAGAGGAAAGGCTGACTGACTCCGACTTTATGGCGTCCGCGCATTTCGACTATCTTGTCCTCGACGAGGTGCAAGATCTCATGGCTCGACCATCGCTTTGGGCGTGTCTCGAACTATTTCTCAAAAACGGGTTTGCGCGCGGGGCATTCGCCATGTTCGGCGACTTCGAGAACCAAGTATTGACGAACGTCGAATCCGTGAGAACTATGCTAAAAAGTCTCGTCGACGTTGGAGCCCCCGCCCAGTGGGAACTGACTGAGAACTGCCGCAACTATCCTTCGGTCGGTCAAGCCGCCACGAAGCTCGCGGGTTGCAATGGGAATGTTTACAG
>NZ_JBFUIU010001646.1:0-775 GCF_056401695.1 Variovorax sp. P4_D9 | reverse complement strand
GCCCACTTCATGTCAGGCCAACCCGCCGCCGGCGCTTCGTCCCGGTCGCAGGATGTCTTCAATCCCGCGACAGGACGGGTGACCGGCAGCGTGGCCCTGGCCAACCGGGCCGACGTGGATGCCGCGGTGGCGGCCGCGCAGGCGGCCTTCCCGGCCTGGGCCGACACGCCGCCGATCCGGCGCGCGCGCGTGATGTTCAAGTTCCTCGAGCTGCTCAACAAGCACAAGGATGAGCTGGCCCACCTGATCACCGCCGAGCACGGCAAGGTCTTCACCGACGCCCAGGGCGAGGTCACGCGCGGCATTGACATCGTCGAGTTCGCCTGCGGCATCCCGCAGCTGCTCAAGGGCGACTTCACCGACCAGGTCTCCACCGGCATCGACAACTGGACCCTGCGCCAGCCGCTGGGCGTCGTGGCCGGCATCACGCCCTTCAACTTCCCGGTGATGGTGCCGATGTGGATGTTCCCGGTGGCGATCGCCGCGGGCAACACCTTCGTGCTCAAGCCCAGCCCGACCGACCCGAGCGCCTCGCTGCGCATGGCCGAGCTGCTGAAGCAGGCCGGCCTGCCCGACGGCGTGTTCAATGTCGTACAGGGCGACAAGGAAGCGGTCGATGCGCTGATCGAGCATCCAGACGTCAAGGCCATCAGCTTCGTCGGCTCGACCCCGATCGCCAACTACATCTATGAAACCGGAGCCCGCCACGGCAAGCGCGTGCAGGCGCTCGGCGGCGCCAAGAACCACATGGTGGTGATGCCCGACGCCGACATCG
>NZ_JBFUIU010001645.1:0-776 GCF_056401695.1 Variovorax sp. P4_D9 | reverse complement strand
ACACACTGTCCACCACCATCCCCACCACCCGCCCGCCGATGTTCAGCACGATCACCACCGTGAACTGGTCGTAGCTCGGTGTGCCCAGCGCAAACTTGATCCGCATGTCGATGATCGGAACGATGATCCCCCGCAGGTTCACCACCCCCTTGATGTACTCAGGCGCGTTCGCGATCCGCGTCACCGCGTCGTAACCGCGCAGCTCCTGAACCTTCTGGATGTCGATCCCGTATTCCTCGTCGCCAAGGGTGAACGAGAGGAATTCGAGCGGCCTGCCGGTGCGTGCCGAGGCTGCGCCTGCTTCAGAGGCGAGCTGTTTGGCTTGATCTGTGGTGTTCACTTCATTCGCTCCATGACTTGAAAATTTGTGCTGCCGCGGGAGCCGCCGACGCTTTTTCCCAGCGACGAGTTCTGCTGCGTCACCTGGTCCATCTGGGTGAAAGGTTGACACGCATGATCTCTGCTATCGGCAGCGCAACGCCCATCCTGAAGGGCCGGCACGAAATTCCGTTCAGCGGGCGGCGTCGAGCTTGAACACGCTGACCGCCTGCACCAGGCTGCCCGCCTGTTCCTGCAGCGATCCCGCGGCCGCCGCAGCCTCTTCCACCAGCGCCGCGTTCTGCTGCGTCACCTGGTCCATCTGCGTGATCGCCTGGTTGATCTGCTCGATCCCCGAGGTCTGCTCCTGGCTGGCCGCCGTGATCTCGCCCATGATGTCGGTCACGCGCTTGACGCTGTCGACGATCTCCTCCATCGTCCGGCCTGCCTCGGCCACC
>NZ_JBFUIU010001644.1:0-778 GCF_056401695.1 Variovorax sp. P4_D9 | reverse complement strand
GCCACTGCTCGGGGGTCCAATCCTCGAACGGGCCCGGCGGATTGCCGACGCCGGCGTTGTTGAACAGCAGGTCGACGCGGCCGAAGCGCTCGACCGCGGCCGCGAACAGCGCCTTCACCGATTCCGCGTCGGCCACGTCGGTCGGCACTGCCACTGCCCGCGCGCCGGCGCCCGACTCCTGGGCGACCTGCTCGAGCGGCTCTTGCCGACGCCCTGCCAGCACCACGCTCCAACCATCGCCCAGCAAGGCCAGCGCAGCAGCCCTGCCGATGCCGCTGCCGGCGCCCGTGACGACCGCGATGCGGCTTGTCTTCTCACCACTCATTCCTGTGCTCCTTGTTTTTTCAACGGCGCGGCTTGCGCCCCTTCATCTTGTTGGCGGCCTTCTTGACTGCGGTCCTGAAGGCCTGCATCGCAGATTGTGGCGCCGCTGACGCGACCCGGCCCGTCCGCTCCGCATGTTCGGTGCGTTCCGTGCGCTCGACCGGTGCCTCCGCCTTGCTGCGCGAGCGCTTGGCCGAGGCCTTGACCGGCACGCCCGCGGATGCCGCGCCCTTGTCCTTCATGGCGCGGGCCGTCAGTTCCTCGCCTTCGCGCACCAGGCGGAAGTCGATCTTGCGGCCGTCGAGGTCGACCCGGCTCACCTGCACCCGCACGCGGGTGCCGATCGCATAGCGGATGCCGGTGCGCTCGCCGCGCAGTTCCTGCCGGTGCTCGTCGAACTTGAAGTACTCGCCGCCGAGCTCGGTGATGTGCACCAGGCCCTCGACAGACATCG
>NZ_JBFUIU010001643.1:0-782 GCF_056401695.1 Variovorax sp. P4_D9 | reverse complement strand
CCGGATAGATCGCGTCGGCCGGGGACGGCGATGGGGCCGCCACGGCCTTGCCCGCCGTGCGCAGCGCCGGCTGCCAGGCCTGCCGGCGCTCCGGCCGGTGATCGGCCTGCGCCACCGCGCACAGCACCTGCTGCGGCCCGAGCCGCGCGCTGAGCCGCTCGACCAGCTCATGCAGCTTGCCGCCCTTGCGGTTGTCTTCGGGCAGAAAGCTGGTGCTGGCGCCGGCCCAGGGCGTGGTGTCGAGGGTGCGCAGGCGCAGCCAGCTCGCCGGTGCGGCCAGCGTGGCGAGCGCGAGTTTCTCGGCCATCAGGCGGCGCAGGTGCGCCATGTCCTGGGTCGGCTGGGCCGTGCGCACCACGATCTGCTGGTGCGGTGGCAGGTCGATGCCGTTGAAGCGCTTGAGGTCGAGGGTCCATTGCAGCTCGAGAGACACCGCGCCGCGCTGCCGCACGCGCAGCCAGATCTGCAGTGCGCCGAGCAGCCGATTGGCCGACCACATGAGTTCGCTGGCGCCCTCGGCCAGCGCGGGCAGCTCGAGCTTCTGCTCGAACACGTCGGGCAGCGTGAGCCAGCGGTGGCTTTCGGGCCGCAGGCCCCATGCCGCATCGAGTGCCGCGCGCAGTTCCTTGCCGAAGCGGCGCACGAGGCCGCCGCGCGGCAGCGCCGCCACGTCGCCCCAGGTGCGGCAGCCCAGGTGCGCCAGCACGTCGAGGTGCTCGCGCGCGGCGCTCAGCGTGTCGAGCGGCAGGCCCGCGGGCAGGTCGGCCGGCGGCGGCTGACCG
>NZ_JBFUIU010001642.1:0-785 GCF_056401695.1 Variovorax sp. P4_D9 | reverse complement strand
GCACGGCGCTGCTCGACACCTGGCTCTTCAATGTCGAGGCGCCCGAGTAAGGCGTCGATTTGCGCTGCTGGCGCCAAGCGAGTTCTCCTCTCCCAATGGTCTATTGCGCGGTGCGGAGACGGATGCCAGAATTTTCAGCATCGATCGGCTCATCCACTGACGGGCCAGCTGGTCCGTCTCGCTCTCGAGAGGGGGAAACGCCATGCCATCGCAGCAGCGCCACATCTTCGAGCTTCGGGTATCGTCGAAGACAGCCCTGGCGATCGCTTCGTCCAGCCTGCTGTTGGCCGGCGGCGCCGGCGCCGGGGGGCCGGCATCCTCATTCGATCCTCTGCTGTCCGAACCGGGGCGGGCCTGCGGGCCGGTGGTGACCGGGCCGCCCGCGATGCTCAAGGCACTGATCCGCGTCAAGAGCGAGACGGCGCCCTTCCAGCCGGTGCCCATGCAGGCCGCCGGGGGCAGCGTGCCGCTCTATAGGGACCTCGGCGCCCTCGCCTTCCCGATCAGCACCCGCGACCCCAAGGCGCAGGCCTACTTCAACCAGGGGCTGCGCCTGTCCTTCGCCTTCAACCACGCCGAGGCGCAACGCGCGTTCCAGGCCGCGCAGAAGCTCGATCCCCAATGCGCCATGTGCTTCTGGGGCGAGGCGCTGGTGCTGGGCCCGAACATCAACGTACCGATGATGCCGGAGGCCAACGCGCCGGCGCTGGCCGCGCTGGCCAGGGCGTCGGCGCTCAAGGGGCAGGCGAGCGAGAAGGAACGGATGCTGATCGGCGCACTCGAGA
>NZ_JBFUIU010001641.1:0-790 GCF_056401695.1 Variovorax sp. P4_D9 | reverse complement strand
GCACGCGGTGCGATCTGCTCCCGGCACAGCGCTTGAACGCTCTCCAGCAGCAGCATCTCCTCGTCGGCGAGGGCGAGGCGGAAGTCCAGTTTTTCGAGGATGTTCATGGGCTTCAATGAGCGATGCCTTGGCCGCCGTCGATGTAGATCGTTTCGCCTGTGAGGAAGCCACCGGCGGTCGTGAAGAGGGAAGCGACCAGTGCGCCGACATCGGCGGCGGTGCCCGGCTCGCGGCCTGGGATGCGCTTGTCGAGATAAGCACGCAACGGCCCGCCCGCTGCCATCGCATCGGCGTTGAGGTCGGTGACGATGTAGCCGGGGGCCACGTCCATCACGCGGATACCCTTGCTGGCCCATTCCACGGCCAGGCAGCGGGTGATCGCGCCTACAGCGGCCTTGCTGGCGCAGTAGGCGAGATTGCGTTTCACGCCGATCTTGTCGAAGAAGGAGCCTATGTTGACGATCATTCCGCCGCCTGCGGCCACCAGATGAGGGTAGACCGCCTGACAAGCAGTGACCACAGAAGTCGCGTTCGTGTCCATCACCTGTTGCCACTGTTGGAGTGACATCTCCGCCGACGATGCATCGATGTGCACACCCGCGTTGTTCACGAGCCCCTTGATCCGCCAGCCTTCATTCGAGAGCTTCCGCAAGGCGCCGGCAAGCGCCACCGGATTGGTTACGTCAGCGCGCGCGGAGATCCAGCGCTCGATCACATCGGGCGGCGCTACGCCTTGAACCGGCAACGCACCAGAGCGGGAGAGGCAGGCCACGTGGCGACCCTGTTCCGC
>NZ_JBFUIU010001640.1:0-802 GCF_056401695.1 Variovorax sp. P4_D9 | reverse complement strand
GCAATGAAGCGTTCGACGCGAGCCTGCGCGCAAGGAATCCGCTCTGGGGCGTGCGCGACATCGACAAGGTGGCGGAAGTGGCGGGCAATGAAGGCGTTGCGCTGGAGGAGGCCGTACCAATGCCGGCAAACAACTTCACTCTGGTCTGGCGGAAATCAAACGGCGCACTCCCCGGCGCGCGGGCCCTCATCGACGGGTTTGCTTGAGCACCAAAGCTGTCGGCCACGAATGGCGGGAACTGGCCGACTGCAGGCCCACGCAAGCATAGCTCCAAGGTCGGTTCCGGCTGGCACACCCGACCTCGATGTCGACGCGGTGGCACTTCGGTGAACGTTCGGCGTTGTGAGAGCGAATCGGTCAAAACGGCAGTAGATTCAGTTTCCACAAATATTGGCAGCTTGGCGGGCTTCCGTGCCGAGCAATCCAGCTCTGTTTGCGCATCTGCTAGGGGAGGTCGACAACCTTGGGCCGCTGCGACGCCGGACGGTGCGCAGATGCCTGTTCGCGCATATTTTGATCAGGAATACGATGATGTTCTAGGTCATTAAATTCGCAAACAAGTCATTACTCAGCAGTCAGAAATATAGGAGACAGAAGGCGCTTCGAAGAATGATCGAACCAGCCGGCGATTCTTCTGCATGTCGCGCAGTTGCTGGTCGACTCGGATTTCGAGTTTCTCGCCGGCTCGCAAGGGATTGCGAGCCACACCAGTGCGCTTGACATGACTCCACACCAACTCGTCCGGGTTCAGGTCGGGTGCGTAGCCCGGCAGGATGTGCATGCTCAGCTGGCCCTGGGTGGG
>NZ_JBFUIU010001639.1:0-804 GCF_056401695.1 Variovorax sp. P4_D9 | reverse complement strand
CTTGGAGCCCTTGCCGTCGAGCTCGCGCACGTGCAGGTGCAGCACCGTGGCGCCGGCGTTGTAGCAGTCGACCGCCTTCTGCACCTGTTGCTCCATGGTGACCGGGATGTCCTGCGGGAAGTCCGAAGGCACCCACTCGGGGCCGTAGGGCGCGGCGGTGATGACCAGCTTGTCCTGGTTTTCGGGGAACAGGGATCCGTCGAGGAAGTTCATGGCTCGTCTTTCTGTGGCGTTGATGTGTGAATCGAGAGCAGGCGTGCGGCGTCAGAAGGTCGCTTCGGCGGGGCCGGCCGGCAGGGGGCTCTGAAGAGTGACTGGGTTCATGGTCCTGTTTGTCTCCGTGGAGAGCCTCTGGACGGGTCCGGGCTCGTTGGGTGGAGCGGATCCCGAGTCAGCAGCTCCGCAGGCCCTGAGAATAGGGAGAAGGTCCCGCCGGCGCCCCCTCCTTGCAGGAGGGGACCTCCACCGCCTTGCGGGGCGGACCGCGCACCGTCGGCGCCGCCGCGGGTCAGTCGACTGCTTTGATCAAGCCAAGGATGCGGGCGCGCTGGACGACCTGTTTTCGGGTGCCCGCGTCCAGCTTGGCGAAGAGGTTCTTCACGTGCCACTTGATGGTGGTCTCGCCGACCTGCATGGCACGCCCGATTTCCTTGTTCGACAGATTGCGCGCCAGCAACTCCATCACCTCGCGCTCCTTCGGCGTCAGCACCATGCCGTAGGCGCCGGCCGGACGCGACGCCTCCGCCGCCGTCGCCGCCGGAACCGGTGCCGCCGCCGGGCCGGGGGCGGCCGACTCCCGCCGGG
>NZ_JBFUIU010001638.1:0-805 GCF_056401695.1 Variovorax sp. P4_D9 | reverse complement strand
CCGCCACAGTGGGGGTGGCGCTGAGCGTTTGGGCGCTGGTCAACGGTTATTGGCCGATTTGTGCAGGGAATGGTAGAGTTGGTAGATCCATTTGCTCAAGAAGGCCGAGCACTTGAAAGGGAGTCTGGGTCAAGGTCGAGCAGTCGTCCTTGACGAAGCAGGGTCACCTCAGGCCACCCTTTGTGCCTCTTGTGCTATCGCAGCGCAACAGCCTCTGCGGCATTGCCCTGCGACCAGCCCCCACCCAGCGCCTTGAAAGCGCCGACCGCCGCGCGCGCCGACTCCGTCTGCGCCTGTACCCTGGCATCGGCCACACGCAGCAGGCTCTCGTCGGCCTGCAGGACCTCGATCAGGCTGACGACACCTTTCTGGAACGCTGCAAATGAAGCGCCTCTTGCGCGGGCGAGCGATGCCTCGCCTTGCGCAAGCAGAACGGTCTGTGTTTCTCGTTTGACCAGCACGGAGAAAGCGTTCTCGACGTCCTCGGTTGCGCGCAGCGCGGCCAACCGGTAGGCCGCGAGCAGTTCCGCCTGCTGTCCTCTGGCGGCGTCGATCTGCGCGTCGATGCGACCGAAGTCGAACAGGCGCCAACGCAGGCCGAGCACGCCCGCGCCCTGGCTTGCGCCACTGCTGAACAGGTTTCCGGTGGACACCGACGTGGCGCTGCCGATCATTCCACTGAGGGACAACTTCGGGTAGTACTCGGCCATGGCCACGCCGACACGGGCGTTCGACGCGGCAAGGCGCCGTTCCGCCGCCATCAGGTCGGGTCGGCGGCGCAGCAGGTCGCCCGGAGATCCGGCGC
>NZ_JBFUIU010001637.1:0-807 GCF_056401695.1 Variovorax sp. P4_D9 | reverse complement strand
TGATAGCCCTATCAGGCTGCAGCGGCCCCAAACCGCCGCCCGGATGGCCCACCGGTGAAGAGCGACCGATCAATCCTTCTCACGTCACAAAGGCAGCCAAGTGACCGACAAGGAGACCTACTTCGCCAAGGCGCTCGACTGGGATACGCAAGCGCGTCTTGACCTCGAGCGGCGAGCGTCCCGCAACGCCAGGATCGCCTGGGYTTGCGGCATCCTCTGTGGGCTGAGTGTCCTGAGCGTGACGGTTCTCCTGCCGTTGAAGCAGTTCGTGCCGGCCATCATCCGCGTCGACAACGCCACCGGGGCCTACGACGTGCAAGCGCCAGGTGAGATCGTGAACGTCGGGCGCGATCGCGATCAGAAGATCATTCTCTCGGATGTTGCGCGCTATGTGCTCGCGCGCGAGGGCTTCACACGCGGCGAGGCCGAGGCGAACTACAAGACGGCCTATCTGATGTCTTGCGGGCCAGTGCGTGCCGATTGGGAAAACTACTTCAACCCGGAGGTCAATGCGCAGTCGCCGGTGAAGACCATGAGCCCGACCGATTCGGAACGCGTGGAGATCCAGAGCATCACGTTCCTGCCGACCGACCAGGACGACCTGCGCGTCGCACAGGTTCGATTCGACAAGACGGTGACGCGCGGCGTCGCTCCGCCGGTGCGCACCCGGTACATCTCGACGCTCACGGTGCRCTACGAGCAGGCCAACGTTCCGTCCCAGATCCGGGACCTGCACGTCAACGCGTTCGGCTTCTGCGCCGTGAACTACCGGCGGGACCAGGAGGGCGTGCCGCAGGTGTTGGGTAC
>NZ_JBFUIU010001636.1:0-808 GCF_056401695.1 Variovorax sp. P4_D9 | reverse complement strand
CACCGGCGCCGGCAACCACGCCTGCAGCCCCCGATTCGGCGGCGCAGATCCCGAGCGGCGGCGCCGCGTCCACGCCGGCGGCCCCCGCCTCGGCACCGGCTGCGCCCGCGGCAGGCGCGGGCCAGATCCCGGCCAAGTAAACGCGTGCGATCTCTTTGGCCGTCGAGTGAAAACGGCCGAATTTCAGGGTAAACTCTAAAGCTGTTCCGGAAAGCCAAAACCTTACAAGGTTCCTCATGCCATCCGGGCAGCAAAAACCGCGGTCGTGGTGAAATTGGTAGACACGCTATCTTGAGGGGGTAGTGGCGAAAGCTGTGCGAGTTCGAGTCTCGCCGACCGCACCAAATCTCACCGGCAGGAATCAATGCTTCCTGCCGGTGTCAAGCGGTGATAGAACCCCCTGATGAACCTCGATTCCTACCTCCCCGTCCTGTTGTTCATCCTGGTCGGCGTCGGAGTCGGCGTGGCTCCTCAGGTTCTGGGTTACATCCTCGGTCCCAACCGGCCTGATCAGGCCAAGAATTCCCCTTACGAATGCGGCTTCGAGGCCTTCGAAGACGCGCGCATGAAGTTCGACGTCCGGTACTACCTGGTCGCGATCCTCTTCATCCTTTTCGATCTCGAAATCGCTTTTCTCTTTCCCTGGGCCATCGCGATCAAGGAGATCGGTGTCGTCGGTTTCTGGGCCATGATGATTTTCCTGGCTATCCTCGTCGTGGGCTTCGCCTACGAGTGGAAAAAGGGCGCGCTCGATTGGGAATGACAAGGAATCCGCAAAATGGCCATTGAAGGCGTCATGAAGGAAGGC
>NZ_JBFUIU010001635.1:0-808 GCF_056401695.1 Variovorax sp. P4_D9 | reverse complement strand
ACGGTGATGTGGTTTGCACGGATGAATCTAAATCCCGCAGTCAACTGCCGGAAGTTGGATGAAACGATGAAGCTACGAGCCGATCGCCTTGGCCATGTCCTCGACCACCTTCTTGGCGTCGCCGAAGACCATCATGGTCTTGTCCATGTAGAAGAGTTCGTTGTCCAGGCCCGCGTAGCCCGCGGCCATGCTGCGCTTGTTCACGATCACCGTCTTGGCCTTGTAGGCCTCCAGGATCGGCATGCCGTAGATCGGCGTGCCCTTGGTGAGCGCGGCCGGGTTCACCACGTCGTTGGCCCCCAGGATGATCGCCACGTCGGCCTGCGCGAACTCGCCGTTGATGTCCTCCATCTCGAAGACCTGGTCGTAGGGCACCTCGGCCTCGGCCAAGAGCACGTTCATGTGGCCCGGCATSCGGCCCGCCACCGGATGGATCGCGTACTTCACCGTCACCCCCTTGTGGGTSAGCCTCTCGGCCAGCTCGTTCACCGCGTGCTGSGCKCKMGCCACCGCCAGGCCGTAGCCCGGCACGATGATCACCGTCTCGGCGTTGCTCAGCATGTAGGCCGCATCGTCGGCGCTGCCGCTCTTCACCGGGCGCTGCTCCTGGGCGCCGGTGGCCGCCGTGGCCGCCTCGCCGCCGAAGCCGCCCAGGATCACGTTGAAGAACGAGCGGTTCATCGCCTTGCACATGATGTAGCTCAGGATCGCACCCGAGGAGCCCACCAGCGAGCCCGCCACGATCAGCATCGCGTTGTTCAGGCTCCACCAGCGAGCCCGCCACGATCAGCATCGCGTTGTTCAGGCT
>NZ_JBFUIU010001634.1:0-810 GCF_056401695.1 Variovorax sp. P4_D9 | reverse complement strand
GCGCGGCGAATGGTCGCTGGTGACGATGGCTTGGAATATCAAGCGGCTGCATGTGCTGCGGGCCGCATAAAGAGGGAGGCAGATGCTCCCCACGACCCGACTCGCGGGGCGCTCAGGCCCCTCGAGGAAGGCAACTCCGCCTCGCGCCGTAGCAATCGACGCCGCGCGGTCAAACGAACAGATCCCCGCGGCTCAAGTCCGACGGGCTCCTAGAATCGCCCGTTTACAGTTGTTGGCAAGTCCCGCCGAAACCTTTCGATGTCAAACGACGATCCTCCCATTCCAAGAACCGGCAAGGTCTCACCGCTGCGTCCGCTCCCCAACCTGATCTTCGCCAGCCGCTGGCTGCAACTGCCGCTGTACCTGGGCCTGATCGTGGCCCAGGCCGTGTACGTGGTCCATTTCCTGGTCGAACTGACCCACCTGGTCGAGGCCGGCTTCGGCAGCGAGGACGCGCTGCAGGCCCTGGTGACGAGCATCGGCTACAAGACCTCCGCGCCGGTGACCTCGCTCAACGAGACGGTGATCATGCTGGTCGTGCTGGCGCTGATCGACGTCGTGATGATCTCCAACCTCCTGATCATGGTGATCGTCGGCGGCTACGAGACCTTCGTGAGCCGCATGAACCTCGAGGGCCATCGCGACCAGCCCGAATGGCTGAGCCACGTGAACGCCTCGGTGCTGAAGGTCAAGCTGGCCACCGCGATCATCGGCATCAGCTCGATCCACCTGCTCAAGACCTTCATCAACGCCGACAACTACACCGACCGCGTGCTGGTCGCCCAGACCGCGATCCACATCACCTTCCTG
>NZ_JBFUIU010001633.1:0-811 GCF_056401695.1 Variovorax sp. P4_D9 | reverse complement strand
CCTCTACGAAACGCCCGCCACGCGCTTCGTTGCCGACTTCATCGGCAACGTGAACCTGATGGACGGCACCATCGTGGCCGACGCCTCCGACCACGTCGACATCCGATGCGCCGATGTCGTGCATCGCGTCGGCCACGGCATCACCGGCCACGCGGGGCAATCCGTCACGGTCGCGGTCCGGCCGGAAAAGATCCACTTGCGCAATGAACGGCCCGAGGGCGAACTCAACCAGGTGCGGGGCGTCGTCAAGGCGCTGTCCTACTTCGGCGACTACACCCTGTACCACCTCGAGATGCCCAGCGGCGCCGGACTCAAGGTGAATGTCGCGAACGAAAGCCGCCAGCGCGAGGGAGCGCCCCAGCGGGGCGACGCGGTCTGGGCGCACTGGCTGCCGACTTCGCAGGTCGTCCTGACGAGCTGAAGGCATGGCAGCCATCCCCTCGCACGGCTCCGAAGCACCGCAGCGCCGACGCCGGTTCTCGAAGGCGCGGGCGCTGCTCATCGGCACGCCCTATGTGTGGCTGCTGGTCTTCTTCCTGCTGCCCTTCCTGATCGTCCTGCGCATCAGCCTCGCCGAGATGGACGGCGCCAGCATCAGCAACCTGTTCTCGTTCGCGGATCAGGCACTGGTCATGAAGCTCGACCTGCGGACCTACGCGACCATTCTCCAGGACGACATCTACGGGGCGACGTACGTCCAGTCGCTGCTTTATGCCGGCGCCACGACGCTGATCTGCCTGTTGATCGGTTACCCCTTCGCCTACTTCATGGCCCGTGCCTCGGCCGCGCTGCAGCCCTTGCTGTTGATGGG
>NZ_JBFUIU010001632.1:0-821 GCF_056401695.1 Variovorax sp. P4_D9 | reverse complement strand
TCGAAATCCTTCTCGTCGTAGAGCCGGATGCAGATGCCGTTGGCGACCCGGCCGCAGCGGCCGGCGCGCTGGTTGGCCGCCGCCTGGCTGATCGGCTCGACCAGCAGCTGCTCGACCTTGCTGCGGAACGAATAGCGCTTGACCCGCGCCGTGCCGGTGTCGATCACGTAGCGGATGCCCGGCACGGTCAGCGAGGTCTCGGCGACGTTGGTGGCCAGCACGATGCGCCGGCCGCTGTGGCTGTCGAAGATGCGGTCCTGCTCGGCTTGCGACAGCCGCGCGAACAGCGGCAGCACTTCGGCGCTGCGCATCAGCGGCTGGTGGCTCAGGTGGCGCCGAAGATGGTCGGCGGCCTCGCGGATCTCGCGCTCGCCGGGCAGGAAGACCAGGATGTCGCCGGCGTTGTGCGGGTCGCGCCAGAGTTCGTCGACGGCGTCGGCGATCGCGTCGTTGAGGTCGTGGTCGCGCGACTCCTCGAACGGCCGGTAGCGCTGCTCGACCGGAAAGGTCCGACCCGACACCATGAGGGTCGGCGCCGGCCCCTTCGCGGAAGCAAAGTGCTTCGCGAACCGGTCGGCATCGATGGTCGCCGAGGTCACGATCACCTTGAGGTCCGGCCGCCGCGGCAGGATCTCGCGCAGGTAGCCCAGCAAGAAGTCGATGTTCAGTGAGCGCTCGTGGGCCTCGTCGATGATGATCGTGTCATAGGCCTTGAGCAGCGGGTCGGTCTGGGTCTCGGCCAGCAGGATGCCGTCGGTCATCAGCTTGACCGAGGCCTCGCGCGAGAGGCGGTCCTGGAAACGCACCTTGTAGCCCACCAC
>NZ_JBFUIU010001631.1:0-826 GCF_056401695.1 Variovorax sp. P4_D9 | reverse complement strand
GGCGCCGCCCGGGGCGTCCCTGCCCTGCGCCTTGAGGATCTTGTAGTGATAGCCGTGGTATCCCTCGCCGGCCTTGCGCTCGCCTTTCTGCCCTGCCTTCTCGGCGGCGAACAGCGGCCCGAGGGGACTCGGGTCCTGGCCCGCCGCGTCGGCCCAATAGAGGCCGTCGTGCTTGCCGGGCGCGCTTGCGAACTTCTGCGCGTACTCGAGCACGCTATTGCCGTCGCGGTCCTTTTGCGCGTACTCCTTTTGCGCGTCGAAGTACGCGAGCACGGCTTGCATCGTCGACAGCTCGTTGCGCCCGATGCGCCTGGTGCGCATCTCGTCCGCGCCGGCTCGTGTGTCAAAGCGCCAGCCAGCCGCGCTCTTGACGATCGGGATCGGCAGCAGCCAGTTGCCGTCGCCGACCGCCAGTGCGGCCTTGTCGCCGCTGCCGTCGATGACGGTTTTGTGCTGCTTGGCCCAGGCCGCGAGAAAGGCATAGACGTCTTCCTGGTCCAGGTCGACGGTCGGTACGAAGCGCTTCCAGTCGGCGCCTAACACGGTACGCATGGCGTCGGCGTCGCTGCGCGCGATCGCGCCCGCCAAGGCCTCCGACGCCGCGTCTGCGCTCGGGTAGGCCCGCTGGGCGAAGGATGGGGCCGAGGCGAAGGCAAGTGCCGCGACAGCCAGGGCAAGGGGCCGGATCATGTGCAGGAGCATGGAGTGGACTCGCTTGAATTCAAATTGCGTCATTGAGGTTCTCTTAGCGACGGCCGCGGCCGCCACCGCCGCCCATGCGGGCCCCGCCCCCGCCCCCGCCCCGGCCGCTACCGCCGTAATGCCC
>NZ_JBFUIU010001630.1:0-837 GCF_056401695.1 Variovorax sp. P4_D9 | reverse complement strand
GCGGGCCCGATGGACCCTCGTGAATCGCGTACATCCGCGCCGACTCGCTAAAGAACTTTGAGAGCATGACGACCTCCATGTTGACAGGGGAGGCATGCCACTTTATGCGGAGTCGCGTCGCGTCGACCGCCGGGCACACGCCCAGCAAGAACAGGGTTGCATTGCGCGGTGAGTTCGCTCAACTCAGCGTAAAAACTGGCTCCGCATTAACTCAACGCTTCACCGATCGAGAACGCACCGCGCTCGAGCAGATGCTCCAGGCGCCTGAGGCTGTGGAGTATCACGGCACGGATCTGACCTGGCAGAAGGCCTTGGGCCAGGTGACGTCGCCTGCGCAGCCGAAGCTGTCCTTGAAGGATGCGTTGATGGCTGGCAGCGTGCCTCCGGCGGCTGACGCTCCGCGCGGCGGGTAGACCACCGCCCCTGTCCTCATTCTTGGGGGCTGTGCTCAGAGCCCCGACGGCGTCGCGTTGAGCTCCGCCGTCAATCAAACGCCCGTCTCGACGTCCACTCCTTCAGGAATGCACTCCGTTCGCGAGGCGTGAGGGTGCAACTGATGGGTGACGATTGCCTCAGCGCAGTCGCACTTTCGCCGTCATCGGTAGCGACGCGCGCCACGGCGTCAATTCCTTCATTAATGAGTTGTTGCCAAGTCTCGAGGTAGCCACGCGATCCCGGCTACGCATTACTCAGCAGTCAGAAATATAGGAGACAGAAGGCGCTTCGAAGAATGATCGAACCAGCCGGCGATTCTTCTGCATGTCGCGCAGTTGCTGGTCGACTCGGATTTCGAGTTTCTCGCCGGCTCGCAAGGGATTGCGAGCCACACCAGTGCGC
>NZ_JBFUIU010001629.1:0-839 GCF_056401695.1 Variovorax sp. P4_D9 | reverse complement strand
GTAACACGCGCAACGCCGGCGTCGGCTCATGTCTGCGGTGGAGCTCGGCGCCGCGACGGCGCACTTTGAAGTTGCTCATCTTGCGCTTGACCCCTCGCGGGTTGTGGCGGCCGCGGCTGCTCACGCAGCGGCCGCGGCCGATCTCGGCGAGCAGCGCGTCGCGCCAACTTCCGATGCGCTCAGGGGGGAACRGCCGCTGCTTGCGGCATTTTTCGCTTGATCACGCGCACGGCGTGCATGAAGCTCAAKCGGTCCGGATCGAGCTSTTGCTGCCAAGCCGCTTGCGCCATSAGCTGGCGCACGGCGAAGTGCGCCAGCAGCAGCCCCCACAGCTCCTGCTGTACCAGGTCCGGCGTCTTGCTGCGCAGCACGGTGCTGGCGCCACGCAAGTGCGTCTTGAACTCGTCAAACACACCCTCGATTTCCCAGCGCTCGTGGTACAGCGCCGCCARCTCCAGGCCCGGTGCTTGATCGGCGTTGAGCASGGTGGTGATCAATCGGTAGCTGTCTTCGCTAGGGGTGGCCGAGTTGTGCAGCGYGTACTCAATGACGCGCACGGTCGTGCCGTGACGCCGAGCGCTGTCGGCACTGTCGTAGACGGTGCTCAGGTAMGAACCGTCGGCCAGCACCTSCTGTGGCGCCAGCTTGATCGTGGCGCTCACGCGCCACAGCAGTGCGGCCCCGCTGCCCGCGGCCAGTTGCCACAGCTTGAAGCTGTAAAAGCCCCGATCCGCCAGCAGCAGCATGTCCTTGCGCAACCAGTCGGGCAGCACCTCGGCGGCCATCGCTTTCTCGCTGCGCGCGTACGGGGCGATGTCCGCCGCCACGACGGCGTGCGT
>NZ_JBFUIU010001628.1:0-840 GCF_056401695.1 Variovorax sp. P4_D9 | reverse complement strand
CGATACAACCGGTCGAGTTGCATGGACAATGGTGGCAACTGACTTGACTCGCGCTTGAAGCATGCATTGGTAGAGTCAGGGATATTATTTTAGTTCATTCAGAAAGTCATCCATGAAAAAGCGCGCAGTTGTTACAGGCATCACCGGACAAGACGGAGCCTACTTGGCAGAGCTGCTACTTTCCAAAGGCTACGTGGTGTTTGGCACGTACCGCCGCACGAGTTCCGTGAACTTCTGGCGTATTGAAGAACTGGGTATTCATAAAAATCCCGATCTTCACCTTGTCGAGTACGATCTCACAGATCTCGGCAGTTCGATGACGCTAATCAAGGACGCGGCGCCTGACGAGGTTTACAACCTCGCTGCGCAGAGCTTCGTCGGTGTGAGCTTCAACCAGCCGGATGCTACTGCGCAGATCACGGGTATGGGGGCCTTACACCTGCTTGAGGCGATCCGCCTGACCAATCGAAGGATTCGCTTTTACCAAGCGTCCACCTCGGAAATGTTCGGGAAGGTGCAAGCGATCCCGCAGGTCGAAGAGACTCCCTTTTATCCGCGCAGCCCCTATGGCGTCGCCAAGCTCTTCGCACACTGGATGACCATTAACTACCGGGAGAGTTATGACATCTTCGGCTGCAGCGGCATCCTCTTCAATCACGAAAGCCCGCTCCGCGGACGCGAGTTTGTCACCCGCAAGATCACTGACTCCGTAGCCAAGATCAAACTGGGAAAGATCGGAATTCTTGAACTCGGCAATCTGGGCGCCAAGCGCGACTGGGGCTTCGCCAAAGAATATGTCGAAGGCATGTGGCGGATGCTCCAGGCGGATGAGGCAGATAC
>NZ_JBFUIU010001627.1:0-840 GCF_056401695.1 Variovorax sp. P4_D9 | reverse complement strand
GGGTATACGCGAAAGCCAAGCGTGTGCATCTGGTACTCGACAACTTGAACACGCACTTCAGAAAGTGCTTCGAAGATGTGCTGGGTCAACGCGCCGCGTCCAAACTGCTGCGCAGGGTGGAGTTCCACTACACGCCCAAGCACGCGAGTTGGCTGAACATGGCAGAGATCGAGATCGGAATCCTCAGTCGTCAGTGCCTGGATCGGCGAATTCCCAGTCGACAGGCTCTTCAATCCGAAGTCAACGCTTGGCAGCGCGAGCGCAACCATCGAAAGCGAACCATCAAATGGAGCTTCACTCGGCAGGATGCGGATCGAAAGCTCAGCCACCGATATGTTCCGATACTTTCGGGTTGACGTACTAGAAGGTGCAATGCCATGCCGAGCATCGGTGTGATGCCGATCCCTCCTGCGACCAGCACGTGAAATCCAGCCGCTTCCGTCAATGGGAAGTTGTTCCTCGGTTCTCCGATACTGAGGACATCCCCTGCCCGAACCGATTGATGCAGCCACTCGGAGCCTCCGCGCGAATTGGTCTCGCGCTTCACCCCAATGCGATACAAATTCGTCTCGTCGGGGCCCTGGCACAGGCTGTACTGACGCAGCGGCGGGTGACCACCGCCTGCCGGGGCATCGATGGCGACATCGATGTGCGCACCGGGTGCCGCCGGCGCTGCTGCATCATCGGCTTCGGCTCCTCGCCTTCCCGATGCGGGCCGTCAGCCCATATTGGCGCCGACGGTCAGACTGGAGATCTCCCGGTTCCCGCGCAAGGAGCGTGCGCACATGCCAGGACTGGAGATCTCCCGGTTCCCGCGCAAGGAGCGTGCGCACATGCCAG
>NZ_JBFUIU010001626.1:0-844 GCF_056401695.1 Variovorax sp. P4_D9 | reverse complement strand
CTGCCTGATCGACCAGGCGCGCCTTCTCACGCTCAACGCGGCCTACAAGATGGACACGGTGGGCAACAAGAACGCACGCGCCGAGATCGCGATGATCAAGGTGGTGGCGCCCAACATGTCGTGCAAGGTGGTCGACTGGGCCATCCAGGCGCATGGGGCGGCCGGCGTCAGCCAGGACTTCTGGCTCGCCGAGGCCTATGCGCATCAGCGCACGGTGCGCATCGTCGACGGGCCTGACGAGGTGCATCGCAACGCCATTGCCAAGCTCGAACTGGCCAAACGTCCTGCGGGTGCCTGACAGGGCTAGAGGGCTCACAACGGATGGGCAGTGACGCATTTGCGTCACTGCCCGAGGGGCTACCGTTGCAATTTTGGCAAAATTGGCTCATATTATTTACCGGTCGGCAGGTAATTTGATGCCGTCCCCCCCATCTTTCTCAGGAGACACCATGGAATTCAAGACCTTGCTGGTCGACATCAAGGACCGCATCGCCGTCGTCACGCTCAACCGCCCCCCGGTCAACGCGCAGAACGCAGAACTGCGTGCCGACATCACCGCGTGTTTCGACGAACTGTCGGACCGTGACGACGTGGCGTGCGTCGTGCTCACCGGTTCGGGCAAGGTGTTCTCGGCCGGCGCCGACATCCGTGAACGACCCAATCTCGCGGACACGCCCGGCGCCTACGGCCGCCACAACCGGCTGGTGCGCGAATCGTTCTACGCGGTCGTCGAATGCTCCAAGCCGGTCATCGCCGCCATCAACGGCCCCGCGATGGGCGCCGGCTTCGGGTTGGTGATGGGCTCGGACATCTGGGTCGCTGCCGAGGAAGCCTATGTGTCGAA
>NZ_JBFUIU010001625.1:0-846 GCF_056401695.1 Variovorax sp. P4_D9 | reverse complement strand
GGACAAATCCGTCCGCAGGGGCTCTGAGGCAATCAGAGCCTCGCAAAACACCCTCAAATCAGCGAAAACGGCTCCCGAAATCGCTGCTTACTGCACCATCTGAAAAACGAGTCTTCGCCGAAGAAGATGACTCGCTTTGGAGGGGAGTATTTCCGCATCCTGCTAAGGACCACGGTGTTTCTGGAAGTGGAGGGCGCGGCCCACTATCTCCCGTCGTACGCGGGCAACCTGGACATCATGACCAGCGCGGCCATGTCGACGGCCGAATGCATCGCACAACGCATGGCCGAGGGCCTAGTCCCCGCCTTTTAGAGGAGTCGAAGATGAACAGGAAGATCTATGTTTCGGACGTGACGCTGCGCGATGGAAGCCATGCGATCCGTCACCAGTACAGCATCGAGCAGGTCCGCAACATCGCGAGAGCATTGGACGAAGCCGGCGTGGATTCCATCGAGGTCGCGCACGGTGACGGCCTGCGAGGGTCGAGCTTCAACTACGGATTCGGCGCACATACCGACGTCGCGTGGATCGAGGCGGCCGCCGGGGTCGTGAAGAAGGCGAAGATCACCACGCTGCTGCTGCCCGGCATCGGGACTGTGCACGACCTGAAGGAGGCCTATGCCGCCGGTGCCCGCATCGTGCGGGTCGCCACGCACTGCACGGAGGCGGACGTCGCCAGGCAGCACATCGAGACCGCCAGGACCTTGGGCATGGAGGCGGTCGGCTTCCTGATGATGAGCCACATGACAACGCCGGAGAAGCTGGCCGCACAGGCCGCGCTCATGGAGAGCTACGGAGCGACCTGCTGCTACGTGGTCGATTCCGGCGGCGCGCTCGGCATGGAGG
>NZ_JBFUIU010001624.1:0-848 GCF_056401695.1 Variovorax sp. P4_D9 | reverse complement strand
CTTCACGCGCCAGTTGGCGACCATGATGAAGGCCGGCGTGCCCTTGCTGCAGGCCTTCGACATCGTCGGCCGCGGCAACGCCAACCCGAGCGTGTCCAAACTGCTGAACGACATCCGCAGCGACGTCGAGACCGGCACGTCGCTGTCGGCGGCATTCCGCAAGTTCCCCAAGTACTTCGACAGCCTGTATTGCAACCTGGTCGAGGCCGGCGAGGCCGCCGGTATCCTGGAAGACCTGCTCGACCGGCTGGCGACCTACATGGAGAAGACCGAGGCGATCAAGTCGAAGATCAAGTCGGCGCTGATGTACCCGACCTCGGTCGTCGTGGTGGCCTTCGTGGTGGTGGCGATCATCATGATCTTCGTGATCCCGGCCTTCAAGCAGGTGTTCACCTCCTTCGGTGCCGACCTGCCGGCCCCGACCCTGTTCGTGATGGGCATGAGCGAGTTCTTCGTCGCCTACTGGTGGCTGATCTTCGGCGTGATCGGCGGCGGCATCTATTTCTTCCTGCAGGCCTGGAGGCGCAACGAGCGCATGCAGAAGGTTATGGACCGCCTGCTGCTGCGCCTGCCGATCTTCGGCACCTTGATCGACAAGTCATGCATCGCCCGCTGGACCCGCACGCTGGCCACGATGTTCGCCGCCGGCGTGCCGCTGGTCGAGGCGCTCGATTCGGTCGGCGGGGCCTCGGGCAATTCGGTGTATGCCGATGCCACGGTCAAGATCCAGCAGGAGGTGTCCACCGGCACCAGCCTGACCACCGCGATGACCAACGCCAACCTGTTTCCGTCGATGGTGATCCAGATGACCGCGATCGGCGAGGAATCGGGCTCGATCGACCACATGC
>NZ_JBFUIU010001623.1:0-850 GCF_056401695.1 Variovorax sp. P4_D9 | reverse complement strand
GTCATGAACCTGAACGACACCGACTTCCAGCTGTTCGCCGTGCCTGCCACCTTCGCGCAGGTCCGCAGCGTCCTCGACGCTCGCTGGAAGGAGCTGCAGCGCGAGGCCCATCCTGACCGCTTTGCCGCCCAGGGCCCCGCGGCACAGCGCATCGCGATGCAGTGGTCGGTGCGCATCAACGAGGCCTACCAGCGGCTCAAGAGCCCGATCAAGCGCGCCACCTACCTGTGCGAACTCAACGGCGCGGGCATCCAGGCCCATACCAATACCGCGATGCCGCCCGCATTCCTGATGCAGCAGATGGCATGGCGCGAAGAGCTCGACGACRCCACCGATGCCGCCGCGCTCGACAAGCTGCGCGCCGAGGTCGAGGCCGGTCGTGCGCGTGCGTTGTCCACGCTCGACTGGCTGATCGACGAGAAGGGCGACTACCCCGAGGCGGCGCGGCAGGTGAGAGCCCTCATGTTCATCGAGCGTTTTGCCGAGGACATCGAGGCCAAGGCCGATCAATGGGGACAATAGCGGCATGATTCATCCCCACGCCCATCTCCTCGGGGAGGCCTGATGGCATTGCTCCAGATTTCAGAACCGGGCCAGGCGCCCGATCCGCACCAGCGTCGCATCGCCGTCGGGATCGACCTCGGCACCACCCACTCGCTGGTCGCGGCGGTCCGCAACGGCGTCGCCGAATGCCTGCCCGATGCCGAGGGCCGCGTGCTGCTGCCTTCGGCGGTGCGCTACCTCGACGCTGAGCGCCGCCAGATCGGCTCCGACGCGCTGGCGGCGCGGGCCGTTGATCCGTCCAACGTGATCACCTCGGTCAAGCGGCTGATGGGCCGCGGCCTGTCGG
>NZ_JBFUIU010001622.1:0-853 GCF_056401695.1 Variovorax sp. P4_D9 | reverse complement strand
ACCCAAGGTACCGACGCGCCGGGATCCGAATGAATTTCACTTCGATCTTTGTCGCGTCGCGAATTATTCAGCTTAGCGATGCCATTGGCGGACGGATGGGGAAGCCGACGAATTGAGCGCCCGCTTTGATGCGCCCGCGGCCGCACGACGATGCGACTAGACCGTGCGACATGCGAGCGCCGTCTCTGCTGTCGGGATCGTCGATTCCCGGAGGGGGTGGCGACGAACATGGCTGGCAACGTTCAAAACAAGCTAGCCCACCACCACACGGTCGGGCGGCTTGCGAGGTCCGCCGGGGACGCGACCACACGCCGACTTACTGGAACAACAGGCGCATTTGATCCGATGGCGCAGGTCGGCGTGAGCGTCAACTTGTTGAACTCGATCGGCTACTTCCTTCCGCCCGCCCTGGGTGGCTTGTACGGGCAGCTGGTGTACAGCTTCACCGAGAACATCAAGTACGCCGCGGGCGTTCGAGATTCCGTCCACCTGGTAGTCGAAGCTGTCGCGCGTGCGCCCATGCAGCCACAGCACCGGCGCCTTGGAATACTCGGAAAGCATCTCGCCAGGGACCAATCTTCGGCGTGCCGCAGCGCCAGCAACTTGCGATGCGGTGCATGGTCACCACACCGTTGGCCCATCGTATGTAAAGGGAGAGCGAACACACCCAGCCCGACACTTGCGCCGAGTTGCGCGGGCGCTATGCGGTGCCGCCAACGGGGCGCCAGAGATGGGGCAGCAGTTGGTCGATGTCGCGTTCCTTGTGCGTGGGCAGGCGCGTGAGCACGTCCCTCAGGTACGCATAGGGATCAAGGTCGTTGAGCTTTGCCGGCTGGATGAGGCTGGTGATCGC
>NZ_JBFUIU010001621.1:0-860 GCF_056401695.1 Variovorax sp. P4_D9 | reverse complement strand
GTCCGCAGCCGATCTGAAGGGCTTCAAGGTGCGGGTGCCTGCGGCGCCTCCGTTGACCTCCCTGTTCAAGGCCTTGGATGCCGCGCCGTCGCCCATCAACTTCAACGAGGTCTACACCGCCCTGCAGACGAAGGTGGTGGAAGGCCAGGAGAACCCGCTCGCCATCATCGCGACCGCACGGCTCTATGAAGTCCAGAAGACCTGCAGCCTGACCGGCCATGTGTGGGACGGCTACTGGGTTCTCGGCAACAAGCGCGCATTCCAGAAGCTGCCGCCGGACATCCAGCAGATCATCACCCGAGAGATCGACAAGTCCGCGACTGATCAGCGGGCCGATGTGGCGAAGCTCAACACCAGCCTGATGACCGATCTCAAGACCAAGGGCATCACCTTCATCGACGTGCAGCAGGAAGACTTCCGCAAGAAGCTGGCGAGCACGGGCTTCTACGGGGATTGGAAGACGAAGTACGGCGCCGCGCCCTGGGATCTCCTGGAGAAGGTCTCCGGCAAGCTCGGCTGAAAGACAGCCACTCGCTCGCCCGGTGGCCTCCGGGGCGAGATGCTCCATTCAACGAAGTGTGTGACGGGTAAGCCGCGCCATGGTGGAGGCCGGCGGCCACCTGTCGCGTGAAAGAATCCTATGAACATCTCTAGTGACGAGCCCGGCGCTGCCGGGCACATGGATCCAACAAACCGGCGTGCGCCGATCGCATGGCTCGAGACCTTGAACAAGGCCATCGCCACGCTGATTGAAGTCCCGGCCGCACTGCTGGTGCTGGCCGAGGTCGTCGTGCTGCTTGCGGGGGTGACGAGCCGATACGTCTTTCACGAGCCTCTGGTGTGGTCGGACGAACTGGCGT
>NZ_JBFUIU010001620.1:0-861 GCF_056401695.1 Variovorax sp. P4_D9 | reverse complement strand
TGATTGATCCGTCAACCGGCGTCACCAAAATCGAGCTGGTGCGCTTTTACGGTCTGGTTGGCCCGTTAATCCTCGAACACCTGAAAAGTCGCCCTGTGTCGCTTGTACGCGCGCCGGAGGGCATCACGGGCGAACTGTTCTTCCAGAAGCACCTGGACAAGGGCGAGATTCCCGGCGTGCGCCAGCTCGACCCGGCCTTGCACCCTGGCCATGGCCAGCTTCTCGAGGTGGCCACAGCGCAGGGGGTGCTCTCGTCCGCGCAGCTCAACGTGATCGAGTTCCACACTTGGAACGCCGTCAAGACGGCGATCGGGAAGCCGGACCGCATCACCTTCGACCTCGACCCAGGTGAAGGCGTGAAATGGGCCCAGATCCAACAGGGCGCCGAGCTCGTGCGGGTCTTCCTTGAGCAGCTCGGCCTTGCCTCGTTCGTGAAGACCAGCGGAGGCAATGGGCTCCACGTCGTGGTGCCGGTCAAGCGGCTATACAACTGGGACACCGTCAAGGACTTCTCCCAGGCGATCGTCTTGCACCTGGCGCGCACGCTCCCCCAACTGTTCGTGGCCAAGAGCGGGCCGAAGAACCGGGTGGGCAAGATCTTTATCGACTACCTGCGCAACGGCTTCGGCGCCACGACGGCTTCCGCATGGTCGGCGCGCGCGCGGCCGGGACTGGGCGTGTCGGTCCCGATCGCGTGGAGTGATCTGGCGAAGGTGACGAGTGGGGCGCACTGGAACGTGCGCAATATACACACACGGCTCGACAAGGGAAACGAGGCTTGGGCTGGCTATTCGAAGTCGGCGCTGGGTCTGGGGGAGTCGATGCGGATGTTGGATTTCGACCCGGCCCGACGCATCTAGC
>NZ_JBFUIU010001619.1:0-867 GCF_056401695.1 Variovorax sp. P4_D9 | reverse complement strand
AGTACGTCAAGCCAAAGTGAGAGAGCATCAAGTTCGGCGGCGTTGTTACGACCCGCACTAATTTCGGATTAGAGACCCGACCTATTTGAGGTCGAGACAGTGACGACTTGGGCAGATATTGCGCACATCTCATCACTTTCGGGGCCGGGATGAAAGATTCTTTCACCTGAACGCCTAAGTCCCGATGAACCTCATGTCCCGCGATGTCTTGGGCAATATTCCAAAAGCACAATGCGTGCCGCTATGGCTGTGGGGGGCGGCATGCCGCCCCCCACAGCCATACGCAAGCATCTGACCCCCTGCGCAAGTATCAAGGGTCCGCTGCGCCGGGCTGGCGCCCGCCCTTGACACCGCTTCGGCGGGAAGACCAGGAAACACCCCCGGGCCCCGCTGCGTCCCATCCGGGAATAGACTTTCACGCCCTCATTTCGTTGTCCCACGCAAATTCTCAGCCGCTGAACACTGTGAGACATTCGACACACAAGCCCCTGTGGCGCCAGCACCTTTCCTACAGCCGGCCCACCGTACTCAAGGGCCGACAACCGCAACGCCCACATTTAGCGCGAGACAAAGAGTCCTGTTTCTTCTCGGACAGTGGCGGACATAACAGGCGTCGGCCTTGTTGCATGGAGATGGACCGCGCCTCTTGATTGAATGTTGCAGGTCCCGCCGCTGCGCCTCAGGTCCAGAAGCCAGCGATCCGTTCGAAGAACCAGAATGACGCCAGAATGCCGATCGCATACGGCGCGGCTGGGCGCACCCAGGGTTCGAGCGGCGCGGCGAGTTCGACTCGCTTTGCCAAACCGTACAGTCCCAGCACAGCGGCGATGAAGGCGAGTTGCCCCAGTTCGACGCCAACGTTGAATG
>NZ_JBFUIU010001618.1:0-877 GCF_056401695.1 Variovorax sp. P4_D9 | reverse complement strand
GCCATGCACAGCGTGGTGCAAAGGGCGACGACGAGTCTGCGCAATATCATGAGATGTCTCCTGTCGATCCATGACTATGTCGTCAGGAATTCAGACAACGGCCGCACCTCGTGCGGATCCGGGTCCAATTTCAAAGGCAAGTACCACGATCGCTCGAAGGCGATGCGGTGAAGACTGGCGCGCAGCACACTGCGCTCGACCGTTTGGCGAACGGACTCTTCGAGGCCGGCCGCATCGCGCACGGCCTGCGCGACGGCAGCGCCGAGGTCCGCTGTTGCCTTCAGAACACCCGACGGAGCCGAAGCGGGATCGCTCAGGATGGCGTGGCCTGCGTCGATGGCCCGCTCGAGAGACGATGACGAAGGTGCCTGGATCGTCGAGTGCACGGACGTTGCCATCTCCAGGCCGTGCAGCAATTCGAATCGTGCGCGTTGGTGAAGGTAGGGCAGCCGTTCGGCGACGAAGCTCAGATAGTCGATGGTGAGCTTGAGCTGATCGCTGGCCTGAGCGTGCCCGGGGCCGATGGTCGGCGCGACAACGTCTGTGAGAGCTCGGATCGCCGCCCGCAGACCTACATCGGTGTTGTCCATCAGAGTACCTCCGCAAGAAGTTCGGTGAGTTCATGCGCCCCTACCGGCGCGATGGCCTTGAGCCGTGCCAGAAGAATGTCCTGGTGCGATTTGCCGAGCTTCGCGACCCGATACATCGTGGCCATGGTGGTGGTGATCACCTGGAAACAGTTGAGCACCCGGTACCAGCGCAGACGGTCGAAGTCGACCGCCAACCCGGAGACCTCCTCGTAGCGCCGGTAGAACTCCTCGATGGGGATGAGGCCGCACACCAGGTAGGTCTTGCCGTCCTCCGCCAAGTGGCCCTT
>NZ_JBFUIU010001617.1:0-880 GCF_056401695.1 Variovorax sp. P4_D9 | reverse complement strand
GGCCTGGACTTTCCGCAAGACGCCTCGTTGGACCAGCTTCGTCAATCATTGGCCGCAACCTCGGCCCACAACCGGGCCATCATCAAGAAGCTCCAACTCAAGATCAGTCCTGAGTGAATTCGATATTTACGCTCCAGGCCAGCAACCGCCAAGCGGCCGCCCACATACGCCCAGCCCCAGCGGTAGAGGCTCGGCGGTGGGTTTTCGCGGCCCCGAGACCAAGGTGGCCGGCGTTGTCGCGCAATGCCAAACCTGAATGCCGCGGACAATAGCGCCACCGGCCAGACCGACATGAGCTACTCAAGAGCTTGGCCAAGCTGAAATGCTTGCCTTACCCTTGCTTATCATGGATAGTCTCCRCAGCCGGCGTTCCCCMYCCWTCCTCAGAWGGGMCTYCGGYCAGAGCCATCGCTGRTGTTGCTCCATCAGCGATGGCTCGATGATTCTGATTTCTCCGAAGACGCTGGCGACATGAACTTCGCCAGTCAATTCGAATCGGGTTCTCAGATCGGTCGTAGAGCGGTCGCGGGCACGTCGGTGTTGGCGTGAGGTTGTCGGCGACGGATCGCTGCAAGGCAGCGGATTGACCAAAGGCCGTGGACGTGCGCCTCCATGTCGATGCCGACCGACGGTCAGGACATCAGGCCGTCCTGCCTCGTGGTCGCCGAGTCATGATCATCTGTTGAAGTCGAGTTCGCCCGGCGGGGGCCGAATCAGGTCTCTCGTTCCACGGCCTGCCGGTTGGATTGACGCATCTTGGGTGTTTGATCCGCTACCGAAGGCGAACTCTAGTGTGGTGCGCCACTCAGATATGTACTTATTATTTGGCCCTTGCCAGTGCAGCCTTGGCTCGCGTGACCTTGGCCAGGATGTCGGTCGC
>NZ_JBFUIU010001616.1:0-887 GCF_056401695.1 Variovorax sp. P4_D9 | reverse complement strand
ACGGAAGCCCTCGCAGATGCCGCGTATGGCTGGGCTCTCCGAGTCGTCGGTGACGATGATTTCGAAATCCTGGAACGACTGGTCCAGCGCGCTCTGCAAGGCAGCCGGAAGAAACTCGGTGCGATTGAACACCGTGACGATGATCGAAACTCTGGGCGTCGCCATCGGCCGTYCTTGATTGCTGGTCGAAGCGGCCAGTGTAAGGCCAAAGAATCAACCGCTCGAGTTTCATTTCAAAGCAGCTCGGGCGCCTGCACGGTCACCACCACGGTCTGCACGTCGCCGTCGCGCTCGCGCGAGCGGATCCACCACACGGCACCCTTGCGCACCGGACAGCTGTCCTGCTGAAGTCCCAGCAGCAGCGAGATCGCCTGGCCGAGCGAAGGCTGGTGGCCGATCATCAGCACCACCGACTTCCCGTTCGGCCAGCCGGCGGCCGCCAGCAGCGCATCGGGGGTGGTGTCGGGCGCGAGCTCGGCGCGCAATTTGAACTTGCGCCCGAGCGCGTGCGCCGTCTGCTCGCAGCGGCGTGCCGGGCTGCAGACGATGCGGGTGCCCTCGGGCAGTTGACGGTCGAGCCAGGCGGCCATCCGCTTGGCCTGCTTCTCGCCGCGGGGGGTCAGGGAGCGCTGCAGGTCGTCGCAGCCTTCGGTCCAGTCTTCCGCCTCGGCATGGCGCCAGAAAATGAGGTCCATGGTTCAGTCCAATGATGCCGCGCGGCTGCTGCCGCGCGATGCGTAGCGGTTCATGAGCGCCGTCTGGGCACCGTGGGCTTCGATGGCCCGCGACGCGCCCTCCTCGCCCGCGTGCGTGTCCTTGTCGACCCGGTGGTAGACGCCGTCGGCGCCGAGGTCCCAGGCGTCGCGGCCATCGTGCAGATAGGCCAC
>NZ_JBFUIU010001615.1:0-889 GCF_056401695.1 Variovorax sp. P4_D9 | reverse complement strand
TCGTAGAGTTCCACGCCCATCGTCAGCAACTCGTCGCGGTGCCGCGCATAGCCCACGTGCGCCACCGGCGCATCGTTCGATGCCAGCGAATTGGTCAGCACCCGGATCCGCACGCCGCGCGCCCGCGCCGCGGCGAAGGCCTGCTTCATGTCGGCTCCCGGCACGAAGTAGGGCGAGATGATCAGCAGGTCGCTGCGGGCCAGCCCGATCAGTTGCAGCAGTCCGTCGACCACGGTTTCGCCGTCGGCCGCCGCACCGGCCGCCGCATCGAGCGAATTGCCGCTTTTCTCGGGCTGGCGGGGCGGGCGTGCGCCTTGTCGCGTCACCGTGAGACCGGGCGCCTTGCCGGCGTCGGGGCCGGCGCCGTCGGGCGGAATCTTGCCCGGCTTGTCGGCCAGCACCACCGCCGGGGCCCAGACGAAGTCGGCGCTGCGCAGGTCCATGGGTTTCTCGTCCCAAGCCGGCGCGCGGGCGTCGGCGGCCGCCGTCCCTTCCTTCGCGCTCGGATCGCCTGCGGGCGGTGCCGGTGTCTGTGTCTGTGCCAGGGCTTCCACCCGCTGTCGTTCGGTCTCCCGTTCGGCGCGCACCTGCTCGCGGATCCGGTCGAGCTCACGGGGCGTCACCAGCGACTGCACGGGATAGGCGCGCTCGTTGTTCCAGTAGGCGTCGAAGCTGCGCGACAGGTCCTGCACCAGCGGCCCCGCCACTAGCAGGTCGAGATCGATGAAGTTGCCCTTACTGTCCTTGCCGAAATAGGCGTCGCCCAAGTTGCGGCCCCCTGCCACCGCCAGCACGTTGTCGGCGATGAACAACTTGTTGTGCATGCGCTGCTGGACCCGCGACGCATCGTCGATCGAGCTGAAGAAGCGGCCCAGCGTCGAGGCGCGTG
>NZ_JBFUIU010001614.1:0-889 GCF_056401695.1 Variovorax sp. P4_D9 | reverse complement strand
CGTCGAGCGCCTTGCTCAGGGAGCCGAGCAGCSTGGCCCATGCGTTGAACGCGATCGGGCTCTGCGCGAACGCCGCCATCATATTGGGGGTGAACCCGATGTTCTTGGTGAACGCATCGAGAGTCGGTTTTGAACCGGCCGGCACCTGTTCCGGCTTCAGAGCAGTAGTTCTTGGCATCGTAATCGTCCTTGAGTTATTGATTTAACTAATGGTTAGACAAAATCCAGCACTTCGACGAGCGGACGGCGCGGTTTCTGCGCCCAGTTCCCCGCCCGCTCCCTCCCGACGGACAGCAGCATGACCGGTACTTCGTCTTCGGCCAGTCCGAACTCGCGGTGCACCGCATCCGCATCGAAACCGATCATCGGCGTCGAACCCAGGCCCAACGAGCGGCCCGCATAGATCATGGCTGCCGCACCGAAGGTGGCGGTGCGTACGGCCTCGTCGCGCCGTCGCTGCGGGTACGCCATGTACAGATCGCGTGCGGGGATCTCCCAATCCGCCACCATCGCTGCCGGCATGACGCCCGATTCGACCAGCGGCGCCAGGCGCTCTGGTATGACGCTGGTCTCGACCAACTGACCGCAGACGATGAAGGTAACGGCTGCGTCGGTGACCGCGGGCTGATTCCAGGCGATCGGACTCAACCGTGCCTTGGCTTCACGCGTGCGCACGGCGATGAAGCGCCAGTTCTGCAAGTGGAAGGACGTCGGCGCGGTGGTGCCGATCCGCACCAGTTCGCGGATTTCGTCGTCGCTCAAGGTGGCGGCAGGGTCGTAGTACTTGGCGGCGGTGCGGCTCAGGATAGTTTCGATGACGGCGTTGGTCATGGTGATTGCTGACTCCTAGGAGTGAAGGGATAGATTGAGGGACACGGGTGCTTTCTCC
>NZ_JBFUIU010001613.1:0-890 GCF_056401695.1 Variovorax sp. P4_D9 | reverse complement strand
ACCTGAGCCTGTCGTTGTACGACTGGGCCAAGTACCAGCGTACCAAGGGCGCGGTGAAGCTGCACCTGGTTCTCGACCACGACGGCTACCTGCCGTGCTTCGGCGTGGTCACCGACGGCAAGGTGGCAGACGTGAAGGTTGCCCAGTGGATCGACTTCGGCGCCGGCACCATCGTGGTGGACGATCGGGGCTACAACGACTACCGGCTCTTCGGCCAGTGGTGCACCCAGGGCGTCTTCTTTGTGACCCGCATGAAGAGGGATGCCCTCTAYGAGGTCGTCCAGGAGCACGAGCCGCCGCAAAACCGCACCATCGTGCGCGACCAGACCATCCGSCTGAGCAGCGCTGGCGCGCATGACAAGTGCCCGCACTTGCTGCGCCGGGTGGAGGCGGTGCGCGAGGACACCGGCGAGACGCTGGTGTTCCTGACCAACCTCCATCATCTGGGGGCCAGCACGATCGCCGCGATCTACAAGGACCGCTGGCAAATAGAGCTGTTTTTTAAATCGCTCAAACARAACTTGAAGATCAAGACCTTCGTGGGCACGTCGGCCAACGCGGTCAAGACGCAGATCTGGACAGCACTGATCTGCATGCTGCTGCTGCGCTACTTGCAGATGTCCTCGCGCTTCGGCTGGAGCATGGCCAACCTGGTGGCRCTGCTGCGCATGAATCTGTTTACCCACCGTGATCTGATGGCGTGGATCGACGAGCCGTTCACAGCGCCGCCCGATCCCGAYGAATCACCCCAGGGCGCATTCGCATTCACTTGATGTTGGACAGCACCCATGGGGGCACGATCCTGAAATCCACACACAAGCCGTCCGGAACCCGCGTCAGTTCAGCATGTCATCCGCCGGATTCGCCTGTCTTGGACAGCAGTGGCAGTG
>NZ_JBFUIU010001612.1:0-891 GCF_056401695.1 Variovorax sp. P4_D9 | reverse complement strand
CACCAGTGCCATCCGCATCACGACCGCGTCGCGCCCGGTGCTGTGGAAGTCGTCGAGCAGGATGCGCACCCGGACCCCGCGCTCGGCCGCCTCGCGCACCGCGCGCAGCAGCCGCGCCGTGCTGGCGTCGGCATGGATCGTGTAGTACTGGAGGTCCAGCGTCTTGCGTGCGCCCTCGACCAGCGCCAGCCGGCTGCCGTAGGCGGCAGCCGGGCCGTCGAGCAGGATGAAACCTGATTCGTAGCGCGTCCCGGCGGCCTTGCGCCGCTGCTGCACCAGTTCGCCGAGCGGGCTGCTCGCGGGCGAGGCCAGTGCGGTCGAGACCGGCCGGTCGACGTTCTTCGGCAGTTCCGCGCAGGCGGCGACGCCCACGGCGACGAGGAGCGCAACGCCGAAGTTGCGGCACAGGGCGACGGGGCGTCCGAGGGCGTGTCGATAAGGCATGCGGCGAGGAAGGTGAGGGGAGCCTGGGCAACGCCATATATAGCGTGCCGCGGCCCCACGCCGCGTCGGACAAAGACGCCGCTAGCGCGCCGCCCCGAGCGCTTCCCAGCGCTCCAACGCCACCAGCAGTTCGTCGTCGATGCGGGCGTGGCGCTCGCTGAGCTCGGCCGCACGCGAGGCATCGGTGGCGTATATGGCGCCGCCGTCGAGTTCGAGCAGTTCGGTGATCCGCTTCTGTTCTTCCTCAAGCTCGGCAATCCGTGCCGGCAGGGTCTCGAGCTCGCGCTGCTCCTTGTAGCTGAGCTTCTTGCGGACTGCGGACGGCTTGGCGGTGGCCTCGGCGGTCGGTGCCGGAGCGGGCGCCGGTGTGGCCGCCGGCGCCGCGGTCGCGGCACGCTGCTGGGCGATCTCGCGGGAGCGCTTCGACTGGATCAGCCAGTCCTGCAC
>NZ_JBFUIU010001611.1:0-892 GCF_056401695.1 Variovorax sp. P4_D9 | reverse complement strand
TCGCGTTGCCGGCGTAGATCGGTCGCTCGAAGGTGTCGGGGCTGTCGACCTTGGTGACATCGCTGATCTGCGCCACGTCGAGCAGGGCGGCCACGCGTGGGGCGACGTTCTTGCCGTTGGCGGTCGAGGGGAACAGGATGTGGCTGTAGTTCTTCGCCTCTCCTCCACATAGGGCGAGCACTTGCGCCGCGACGTTCTCGGCGAGGTTCTCGGCCAGGGAGGGGCTGTCGGCGACGATCACCTTGGCCACGCCTGCGACTTGAGAGGCGGCCTTGCCGGCTTCGGCGGCGTTGGCGCCGGCCACCAGCACGTGGACGTCKCCGCTGGCGCAGGCAATGCCCGCGGTCACGGTATTGAGGGTCGCCGGCTTSAGCGTGGCGTGGTCGTGTTCGGCAATAACAAGTACGGTCATGATCAGATCACCTTCGCTTCGTTCTTGAGCTTGTCCACCAGCGTGGCAACGTCAGGCACCTTGATGCCGGCGCCGCGCTTSGGCGGYTCAGACACTTTCAAGGTCTTCAGRCGCGGCTTGAYRTCCACGCCGAGRTCYTCCGGCTTCACSRTGTCGAGCTGCTTCTTCTTGGCCTTCATGATGTTCGGCAAGGTCACATAGCGCGGCTCGTTCAGGCGCAGGTCGGTGGTGATCACCGCGGGCAGCGAGAGCGAGATGGTTTCCAGGCCGCCGTCGACTTCACGCGTGACCTTGACCTTGTCACCGTCGATCTCGACCTTCGAGGCGAAGGTGGCCTGCGGCAGGTCGGCCAGCGCCGCCAGCATCTGGCCGGTCTGGTTGGCGTCGTCGTCGATCGCCTGCTTGCCCAGGATGATCAACTGCGGCTGCTCCTTGTCGACCAAGGCCTTGAGCAGCTTGGCCACGGCCAGCGGCTGCAGT
>NZ_JBFUIU010001610.1:0-893 GCF_056401695.1 Variovorax sp. P4_D9 | reverse complement strand
CGGCTCGGCGCGCGCTGGCGGCACGAACGGGCTCGGCATCGCCTGCAGGTTCGCCCCGGAATAGACCGCCGGGGGCGCAATCGACGCCACTGCGGCCGGAGATGCCGGCACGTCCACGACGGGTAGCTCCGGAGCCTTCTTCGGCGCGGTTGGCACCGCGACAACCTTTTGAGTCTGCTGCTCCGAACCCACCAGCAGGATCCCGGCGCCAGCGGCGGCGATAACGTCGTCGCTTACGACCCAGGTGCCTGTGCTGGGCGCGCGGGTCAGGCTGATTCGCTCCCCGGATTCCCAGGTGCAATTGAAGACGATTGGCGGCGGCGGCGCGTCAGCGGGCGCGAAGGGGTCCGGATCGCGCTCCCTGCGGTCATCGCACCCGCGCAGAGCCTGGCGGTGGGCGAGCTCGTTGATTTCCGCGAACTTGCCTCCGGAGAGTTCGAAAGGCACCCCGGCCTTGATCAGCCGTCCAACGAAAGCCGTCGCGAAGCGCGCATAGGCGGCCTGCGCCTTCTCGGTCGTAGGGGACTCAATCGTCTCGCCGGCGGCAGCAGGCGCGACCTGCAGTCCGACGACGCCTAGACAGACGGCTGCAAAGCGGGTGAATCCATTCAGGCGCATACACGCTCCGGTGTCGAATTCGAGGCCTCGAGTCATGAATGTTCCGGGGCGGTGCGTCCAGTGCGCCATAGCCGAAGCGACGAGCTGCGGCGCAACGCCGGAATTCGCTCGCGCAGTGTAGCCCCGTCGGGGGTGCTTTTCTCATCAGATTTCAGATTCCGGCGGAATCAACCTTGCGCGTTTTTTCATTCGTTTTTGTATCATGACGCGGACGATAAAATACCATCGATCAATCGCACCGGTCAACGTGCACCCAAAAACGAAAGGTTTAGATG
>NZ_JBFUIU010001609.1:0-893 GCF_056401695.1 Variovorax sp. P4_D9 | reverse complement strand
GAAGTGTGGGGCGCGACGGGCAATCCCTTCAACCCCAACCTCAACGCCGGCGGATCTTCCGGCGGATCCGCGGCGGCGCTGGCCTGCGACATGCTGCCGCTCTGCACTGGATCAGATACTGGCGGTTCGCTTCGCATCCCCGGCGCCAAATGCGGCGTCGTGGGTTTTCGCCCTTCACCGGGCGTGGTGCCGAGCGTTCGCAAGCTCCTCGGGTGGACGCCGATCTCGGTGGTCGGGCCCATGGGTCGGACCGTCGAGGATGCCTGCCTGCAACTCGCGGCGACCGCCGGGATGCATTCGGGCGATCCGCTGAGCTATCCGCTCGATCCGATGTCGTTCCTGACGCCTCCACGCGTGGACCTTGCGCGGCTTCGCGTCGCCTATACCGAAGACTTCGGCACCTGCGCCGTGGATGAAGGCATCCGAGCCACCTTCCGACGCAAGATCAATTCGATAAAGCATCTGTTCGCGCGCTGCGATCCCGTGGAGCTGGACATGGGTGAAGTGCACCGCTGCTTCGATGTGATCCGCGCCGAGGCCTTTGTGGCGGGCATGCAGGCGGCCTACGAGCGCGACCCGGACAGCCTCGGTCCCAACCCGCGCGCCAACTACGAGATGGGCATGCGCATGAGCCTGCTCGACGTCGCATGGGCGCAAGCCGAGCAGACCCGCCTGATGAAGCGCTTCGGGCAGACCTTCGCCGACTACGACCTGATCCTTTCGCCGACCACGCCCGTGTCGCCGTTTCCGTGGACCCAGCGCTACGCGGAGTTCATCAACGGCGAGCAGCAGGAGAACTACTATCGCTGGCTGGCGCTGACCTACGTGGTCACGCTGACTACCCATCCGGCACTGTCGCTTCCTTGCGGCGTGGACCATGCGGACATGCCTTT
>NZ_JBFUIU010001608.1:0-893 GCF_056401695.1 Variovorax sp. P4_D9 | reverse complement strand
ACTCTGCGCTGAAGGTCATTGAAGGTATTGAGATGCCGAGAAGAAGCCCGTTCCACATTGAGTTGTCGGTCGCAGAGGCTGCAGAGTTGAACCGCAGGTCGGTTCGATATACGTTGCCCTATTTTGAAGTGATTCGCGCCAAGATGATCTTGATGGCCGCCCAGGGCATCGACAACGACGAGATCGCCGCTCGCCTGGATACGCGCCGTGAAGTGGTCAGCCAATGGCGCAAGCGCTTCTTCAAGGATCGATTGGCAGGCCTGGACGAACGGGTGCGCCCGGGACGTCCCCGGCTGCATCCCGAGCCAGCTCAGCGTTGATCGGCACTCGATCACATCCGCGTGATCACTCTCATTTGCTCCAGGCGCTGCCAGGGTAGCCCGAGCACCAGAGCGTCGAATTGATCCTTGCTCAGCGCCAGCGGTGCGGCGTCGGCTGCGACGTTGCGCGGCCACTCGAAGCTGCCTTTGTTCAGCCGTCGTGCGGCGCACCACACCCCGAATCCATCGTGCACCAGGAGCCTGATGCGCGATGAACGGGCGTTGGCGAACAGGTACCCGTGATGAGCCTGCGCGGCGCCGAAGACCTGAACGACGCTCGCCAGCAGCCGCTCGGTGCCGGCGCGCATGTCGATGGGCTGCACCGCCAGCCAGACGGCGTCGATGCGAATCACCGCARCARCTCCCGCATCCASGCCGCACACTCCGCAGCGGCGGCGCACGGCCAGCTCACGGTGATGGCGGTCGTGCCCCGGTGCAATTCGATGCGAATGGCCGCGGGCTCAGCCTCGGCGGGCGGGATTTGCACCGGCATGAAGGCGGCGACCACAGTGCTGTTGGCAGCCCTCGCCAGCGCGCCGCCACCACGCCGCTCGGCCTCAAGAACCCAGCGGC
>NZ_JBFUIU010001607.1:0-894 GCF_056401695.1 Variovorax sp. P4_D9 | reverse complement strand
GCTCACCCTTGCACAGCTTCAGGACCCTGCTGCAGGACCTCTCCACCCTGGCCTACAACATCACCCACACCCACCTCAACCCCGAGGCCAAGATCGTCACCACCACGCGGCCCACGCCGCTTCAGGCAAAAGCCTTCACGCTGCTCGGCTTGAATCCCGCCTGTACCCAGTAGCCGCTCTCCCTGCGAACGAAAAGCTCAAGCAGGGCGCGCACTTACGTCTCGGCGATTACCAAAGTTCGGCCTAGCGATCCWGGGACACCGCCTCGATGGACCTCATCATGCTTGCCTTCAGTGGAATGGCGGAGGCCGCGTGCGGACGGCGGGGGAGTTTCAGGAGATCCTTCAGGCATCCGGCTTCGTACCCAAACATCTTGTCGACCAGTGCTGCCGTCAGAGTCATTGAAGCGCTCCCTGGGTAGTCGCGTCAGCTAGCCTCGATTGAATCCGCACGGTGAAATCGCCTTTCCGGTGAGTCTTTCATCTGGCGCGGGTCGTTCTTGCCCGACATGGTGCCGCAAGTTCTGGCGAGATCCGTCTGTGCTGGTCCGAGGGCCTCGCCAAAGGACGATGAACATCTCACCGTCGAAGGTGTGCCGGTGCACGCTGGCAACGGGCTGTGGCATTCCGACACGCCGGAAAAGCGTTGGACGCTCGAGCCTACGGCGACGGAAACCACTGGCGTCTCGTCTCGACGCACGCTTCCATCGCCTGGCTTCCGCCCAGCACGTCGCCGCAGTTCAAGCAGGTTTCGCATCGTCCGACGGATGGGCCTCCCTGGAGACCCAGCCGAATCAGTCAGGCCGGACTCCGTCAAAGGCGTTCTGCAGCAGCTGACGAATGTCTGTGCGTCGAGCGGCCCCGATTTCGCGAGGGTTCCAGTACGGGTTGCTCA
>NZ_JBFUIU010001606.1:0-897 GCF_056401695.1 Variovorax sp. P4_D9 | reverse complement strand
CGCCATGCCGAGGAATTCATCGTGATGGTCATGGACCAAGCTGGCTGGCATCTGGCGGGTCAACTCGCGGTGCCGGCTCACATGCGACTGATCTACCTGCCTGCGTACAGCCCCGAACTCAACCCAGCCGAGCATCTGTGGGAGGCGATTCGCGAGGACTGCTTTGCCAACCATGTCTTCGCCGACCTCGACGCTGTCGAACGCGCCCTCACGACAGGGCTGGTGGCGCTCGAATCAAATCACGAGAGAACCCGATCAATGACCGGATTTGGTTGGATATCTTCTATATCTTTGAACGCAAATTAGTATGAGCGGTGCCGGCGGCGCTGACCCACTCCCGACAGGTGTGCGGTCGAGAAGCGTTCCGTCCGCGCGCGAGACAATGAAGGGTAGTACCTGAGCGCTGGTCGGTCGGGTAACCCCCGAGGAATAGTGTTGCTGCCCAAACGTACGCTATTGGCCGCTTCACCGGAGAACTGCAAATGCGCCGCACCCATCGCCTGATGTATGTCGTCTCGGCCGCGTCTGTGGCCGCCCTTGTCGTGTCCTGCGCCTCCACGCCGAAGACCGGACCGATGAGCTTCTTCGTGACCAGCGTGAATCCGGGCGACGGCGCCAATCTGGGCGGCCTAGCGGGTGCGGATGCGCATTGCCAGAAGCTGGCGTCAGCCGTCGGTGCGGGAAATCGCACGTGGCGCGCCTACCTCAGCACGGGCTTCATCCCGCCCAGCACAGCCGCAGTGCACGCGCGCGACCGCATCGGCAATGGCCCGTGGTTCAACCAGAAGGGCGTGCTCATCGCAAGCAACGTCGCCGAACTGCATGGCGACAAGAACAACGTCAACAAGGAAACCGCGCTGAGCGAGAAGGGCACAGTGGCGAACGACCGCTCCAAAC
>NZ_JBFUIU010001605.1:0-907 GCF_056401695.1 Variovorax sp. P4_D9 | reverse complement strand
GAATCACCCCAGGGCGCATTCGCATTCACTTGATGTTGGACAGCACCCATGGGGGCACGATCCTGAAATCCACACACAAGCCGTCCGGAACCCGCGTCAGTTCAGCATGTCATCCGCCGGATTCGCCTGTCTTGGACAGCAGTGGTTCGAGCCAGTGCCCGGACGAACTTCTATCCGTGCAGGGCGTGCAAGCCCTGCACCTCATGCTGCATGCGCGTGAAGCGCACTGGCAAACCCCGGTTACCGACGCGCCCCTTCTTTTGCACCGGTCACTTCTGTGCAGTGACCCGCGGTCGTTTCGGGCGCGTCGACCTTTGATCATGATGATGCGTTCCTTGGCAAGCTGTGCTTCAGTGCGAGGGCTGGCAGTGCCTCAAGCGGTGGCTGGCTTGAGAGTCGCCCCGGCTGGAATCTCGCCGTTCTGCAGATAGCGCCACAAGGCGATCGCCAGTTTTCTCGCCAAGGCGATGATGCCTACGCGACGCATGCGCTTGCCCCCACCAGCGAAGCGCCGGTTGAACCACTGCGTCAGCGCGCTATCGGGCTGCAGGCGAAGCCAGCACCAGGCGAGTTCGACCAGCAACGCGCGCGCTCGCTTGTTGCCGGCCTTGCTGATGCCTTGCTCGATCTGGCTGTCGCCGCTGGCATAGGGCGTAGGTGCCAACCCCACGCAGCCGGCCAGCTCGCGCCGGTTGGCGAAGCGCCGCCAGCCAAACAGCTCCTTGACCAACACCCAAGCGCCTTTCGGTCCGATGGCGCGCAACAGGACCAGTTGCGCCACCAGCGGCTGCTTGCCATCGGCAAGTTCTTGGCGCCGCTCGGCTTCCATCGCCTTCACCTGCTGCTTGACCAATGCCAGCCGCGCGCTCTCGCGCTCGATCTCGGCGCGCAAGACAGGCGGCACTTG
>NZ_JBFUIU010001604.1:0-907 GCF_056401695.1 Variovorax sp. P4_D9 | reverse complement strand
CGCCGGCGACGCGGGACGGTTGAATCCGAAGCCGCGGCTCAGGCCTGGGGCCGCTGAGGCGCCGAGCTTCGGGCCGCGCGCGAACGCCAAGACGGGCGCTGGGCACGAAGTGGCTGTGGAGATACCCGCAGCGGGAGGAGCGGGAGCACGTGGTGCACTGGGCGCCTGCTCGGCGCTGGACACCAAGGGGCTGGACACAATCACCCCCTCGCCTTCGGCGAATGAATCGAGGTAGCCGTCGTCCAGGTCCGGCATGCCGGCTGGCTCCGTGTGAGATCCGCTCCACGAATCCAGCAAATCCGGGGGAATCACACTGGCTGCGATCCGGCCTACGTCCGCCGGCGCGCTCTGGGCGACCACGTGCGGCTCGGAGGGTGCCACAGGTGCAGGATCGATCACGGGATCGTTCGCGCTAATCTGCAGCGGTTCTTTGTTCTGGGCCTTGCGAGCCTTGTTCAAGAGGGAACGCTTCGACATCTTCTTTCCCGCTTCCGCGGCGGAGACGGCGAAGGATTCGTCGGGGCTCAGATCGGCAGAAGGGAGCGGGTTCATGGTGAACGCCTTGTTCGTTATATTGTCCCGCATCTGGCTTATGACACGGAATAATGTTTTTTCGACATCCTCCGACTCGGAGGAGAGCGTCGAATCATCGGCGCAGTCCTCAGGGCCTCCGCTCACCAGGCTATCGGTCACCGTGGCACCCGCGGCCGGCCCGGCACCCGCGATGTCATCGAAGACATCGGACACGCCAGCGCGCTCGACAGCCTTGTGCACGATTCGCTCCAACGTCGCATTCATGCCCCGCAGTCCGTCCGCTCGTACGATGCGCGCTTGCTCGACGGCGGCCGCCGCGCTGCGCTCGATCTCCTGGTTGAAATTCAAGCTGTGTTGCCCACGACCCTTCAGG
>NZ_JBFUIU010001603.1:0-909 GCF_056401695.1 Variovorax sp. P4_D9 | reverse complement strand
GCCGGTGTTCGGGATCATCAAACGCGTGATGGGCTGGAGCCAGATGAGCATGCGCGGGCTGGACAAGGCGCGCGGCGAATGGTCGCTGGTGACGATGGCTTGGAATATCAAGCGGCTGCATGTGCTGCGGGCCGCATAAAGAGGGAGGCAGATGCTCCCCACGACCCGACTCGCGGGGCGCTCAGGCCCCTCGAGGAAGGCAACTCCGCCTCGCGCCGTAGCAATCGACGCCGCGCGATCAAACGAACAGATCCCCGCGGCTCAAGTCCGACGGGCTCCTAGTGAGCAATGTCATTTCGCCGGATGCGCAGAGGCATCCGCTCAGCTCGTTGCGCCGAACGGCGCGAAACAGGGAGAAGCTGGCTGCTGCGATGCAGGTTGCGCTTCCTCGCTATCACGGACATGTCGCGAAAGTCGCGTTCGGTAAAGCGTCAAACGCAGGAGCGGACGGAGCTCATCACCTCAGCGGATCAATAGCTGCGCAAATGCGCGACCTGATCTTGACGGAATGTTTGGCACAAATCAGGGGTCAAGCCGTCGCCTCCTCGATGTAATCGTCGGCAGCGTCCACGCCGTTCTCCGACGCAAACTCACCGCAATGACCATCGGGGCCTTGGCTGTCGCCGCTACTGCCGCTGCCTTGACTCTGTCGGCTCACCAATTGGCCCAGTCTCGCCAYGTTGCCCAAAGACGCCTAACCCTTCGCTCAAGGCGACCTCCGCCGGCAAGGCGATTGGCCCGGGGAGGCGCTCACCATCACCATCCGCCTCGCAGGCAAGCGCTATCCCGGCGTCGACCCTCAGTTCAAACGTTGAGCGACTCCTTTTCGGCACTGCCATTGGCAACCTCTATCGCTGTATGTCCGTGGTGGACCTTGCCCTGCCCTTCGCCAGGGTCTTCGCCAGGGTC
>NZ_JBFUIU010001602.1:0-915 GCF_056401695.1 Variovorax sp. P4_D9 | reverse complement strand
TCCTCGGTCGGATCGACGACGTAATCAACGTCGCCGGCCACCGCCTGGGCACCAAGGAAATCGAATCGGCAGCGCTGCTCGTGCCAGAGGTGGTCGAGGCGGCCGTGGTTCCGGTGGCCGACCCGGTCAAGGGCAAGGTGCCCGACCTGTATGTCGCGTTGAAGCTGGGGCTGGCGCCTTCCACCGAGATCGCCGACCGGATCTCGGCATCGGTGGTGTCCGAGATCGGCGCCATTGCGCGCCCGCGCCGGGTGATCGTCGTTCCCGACATGCCCAAGACGCGCTCGGGAAAGATCATGCGCCGCGTGCTCGCAGCGATTTCGAACGGCCAGGATCCCGGCGACGTGTCCACCCTCGCCAATCCGGAGGTCGTCGAACGGATCAGGGAGTTGGCCCAATAGAACCGTTCTGTCGCACGCGACCAGGTCGTGCTTCGAAACACCTGAATGAATGTCTGGCATGCGGGCCCGAGATGAATGCGCTACCCAGCGCTACCCCTAGTGGCATCGGGTCCATCGACGTCCTTCCATGGTGTTGGATTGACTGTCGGCGGGCAACGGGCGCGTGGGCACGTCTCAGAGGCTGAGAAGCTTTTAACTTTTGGCTGAAGAGAGTTGCTGAGCAAAGCGCCTGAGGATCGCCGGGTCCAGGAGGCGAAACGCGTCGCCGAGGTGCCATGCCGGTGCGGCAAGCGCGCTGATGGGGAGCCTGGCGAGGTTTTGGGGCGCTCTTTCGCCCTTCACCCGGCCGTTGCGGCGGCTGCGCACGTACCTGTGCCCCAGCCGACCAATTCGGGCGCAAGGGCGGCCATTCGCAGCAGGTTGTGTGCCAGCACGAACAGCCGCACCGCCGACCAATTCGGGCGCAAGGGCGGCCATTCGCAGCAGGTTGTGTGCCAGCACGAACAGCCGCACC
>NZ_JBFUIU010001601.1:0-918 GCF_056401695.1 Variovorax sp. P4_D9 | reverse complement strand
GAGCGCAACTGGCCGATCACCGGCCTCACGAAACTCACGGATCCAGAAAATCGCGTTCCCGCGAGGTTGCGGCGCGGGGCAATTGCACGCCAACCCGAACAAGTCGCCCACCAACTCGCGATGCCGAYGATCCAATGCCATCGAATTGGGTGATGTCATGTCTCAGGCGGTCAAATTGGACGGGCACGGCGCAACAAAACAAACCAACGCGACCAAGCGTGCGTCTGGGCTCACGGATTCAGGTTTATGCAAAGTGGTTCGGCCGCACTGGTCCCGTGATGGGACTGCGGCCTATCCATCGTCCCGGCCAGAAGGCTTCGAAGTGCACCGATGCTTCGGGTATTGAGGACGTCGACCGCTTCCAGCCAGCCCCGTCGTGCCTGGCCGATGCCGAAGCGAAGGTGGYCGAACTCGATCGAGCTGTGCGCATCGGAAGCGATGCTCACCAGCACGCACTCGTCCTTCGCCATGCGGCAGGCGACATCGTTCAGGTCGAGCCTGGCGGGCTGCGCGTTGAGCTCCAGGAAGCAGCCGCGCTCGCGCGCCTTGCGGATCACGCGCGTGAGATCGAAGTCGCAGCCGGGCCGCTCGTCGATCAGGCGCGCGCTGGGGTGGGCAAGGATACTGAAACACGGATGGTCCATGGCGCGCAGCAACCGGTCGGTTTGCTTGTCGCGCGGCAGCTCAAAACCATGGTGGATGGCACCGACGACCAGGTCGAGGCGCCGCAGGACGGCGTCGGGCAGGTCGAGCCTGCCGTCCTCGAGGATGTCCACTTCGATACCCGTCAGCAGCACGATGCCATGGAGCCGGGCATTGAGTTCGTCGATCCGGTCGATCTGTTGCGCGAGCCGTCCGGCATCGAGGCCGTGGGCCAGCGCGAGCCGCGGCGAATGATCGGTGATCGCCAGGTACTGG
>NZ_JBFUIU010001600.1:0-922 GCF_056401695.1 Variovorax sp. P4_D9 | reverse complement strand
CTGTGCAACGGCATATTCATGGTGTTGTCTCCTGTTGGTGTGCGGTCAAAACCTCAGTCCGAAGCCGGACAGTAGAAGATTCAAAAAATCTGAAATGTCTGCTGGTTGACAATCCAGGGTTTGTCCGAATCAAGGCATCCGACTTGTCGTTCCTTCCAACTCATGTCCAATCACCACGGGCCGCTGCCGCGTCAAATCACACACGCTTCTTGGAATTCCAAATCTGAGAGGGGAGCACTTTTGCCCGCCTGTCTTGCTCGGCAGAAGGGCGCTCAGTGGGATTCGATGCGGCGCCGAGATTCAAGAGCCGCAGTTGCAGTGGCGGACGCGAATGGACGCCCCAACAGATTCAAGGCGAGCATCCAACGTCCAACCGGGGTCGGTTCGCTTGTATGTACCAGTGCGCGCTAACGCAAGCGCATCAAGGCGCTGAATCGGCAGGGCGCAGATCCTCAATTACCCTTCCGTCGTTTGGCAGGCTCTGAGGTGCCACTATTTCAACTTCGCAACGAAGCTTGGTGATGTCTCGAACAGTGTTGGCGATTGACGCGCGTAGGGCATCGTCTGGATTCGGATACTCAACCCTTAAGGTCATCGCGTCGGGCTGCCAAGCCAGTGCACTGCTGCCCCCGATAACGAGTCTCATCCGACTGACCGCACGATGACGTCTACCCACTTCCGCCACCTGCTCAGGGCTGACGAACATGCCGCGGACCTTCGTCGTCTGATTGGCCCGTCCAAGCCATCCGCGAATTCGGACATTGGTTCGTCCGGTTGCGCACTGTCCTGGCAGGACCGCAGAAAGATCTCCCGTGCCAAAGCGGATGAGGGGGTAGTCCGGGTTCAAGGACGTGACCACAACTTCGCCGACTTCGCCCTCTGGAACTGGATCGCCTGTTCCGGGGCGTACGATCTCTACGAT
>NZ_JBFUIU010001599.1:0-923 GCF_056401695.1 Variovorax sp. P4_D9 | reverse complement strand
TGTGTACACGGTCTGGCGTGCCACGCCAACCGCCGCTGCGGCCTGCGCGGGGGTCTTGTCCGCCAGCAGCATTCGCCCAGCCTGCACCCGTTTGCGCGTGGCCTCGTCCATCTTCTTGCCCATGCAACCTACCTCCAATCAATCCGCTGATTGGATAACGTTCGAGGACGTTATTGGTTGTCATGGATTTGGTAAATCTCAATAGTTGCTCCACCGCGCGGTGCGCGACCCACGACCCATGAAACCCTGTGAAATTGAGTGCGGCGTCCGGCAMAGAGGTCAGTTTGTACTTGGTGCCWCGAACCCGWATYYYAGTTGGACCCGCGGCTCCACGAGCACCCCGTACTGTCGTCTCGGGCCTTGCGCCCCTGAGCACGCATTTCAGACTTCGATGACGTGGGCCGCACGCCGATGTCGCCGTGCATTGGAGGCGATCATGGAAGTTATCTATCCGCGCTGCGCAGGGCTGGACGTTCACAAGCAAACCGTGGTGGCGTGCGTGCGCATTGCCGGCGACGGCTCCCCGCTGCAGGAAGTGCGCACCTTTGCCACCACCTCGGGGCTGCTGGCCCTGGCCGACTGGCTCGATGCCTTTGCCGTCGAGCAGGTGGGCATGGAGGCCACGGGCGTGTACGGGAAGCCCGTGTGGCACGTCCTCGAAGGCCACTTCGAGCTGGTGCTGGCCAACGCCGCGCATGTGAAGAACGTGCCCGGGCGCAAGACCGACGTCCACGATGCGATGTGGTTGGCCGACCTGTTGGCCCACGGGCTTGTCCGCGCCAGCTTCGTGCCGCCGGTGGCCGTGCAGGAACTGCGCACGCTCACGCGCACGTTCGTGCTCGAATGGAGTGCCCACGCCCAGCGCATCGAGAAGGTCCTGGAGGACGCCAACCTCAAGCTCAGCGTCGTGCTCAGCGACATCC
>NZ_JBFUIU010001598.1:0-923 GCF_056401695.1 Variovorax sp. P4_D9 | reverse complement strand
GTGCAATGCCGGCCTGCTCGCACAGACGCGTCACGCGCCGTGCTTGCCGGGCTTTGTGCTGCTCGACCACCAGACTGGCACTGGGTCGATCGTGTCCTTCCGGCAAACGTGCATGAAATGAGTTCGCGGGTCGCCATTGCAACCCGAGACGGAGAGTGCGATGGAAGCGACGAGCAAGGCGGTGGTGCAGGCGAGAGGGCGATGCGACGGACTGTCGCAGCTGAAGCGGCGGTTTGAGCAGTGGCGCGCTGGGCGCAAGGTGGGCGCGCGAATTCCGCAGGAGTTGTGGGCCGGCGCGGTCGATTTGGTGAGCGAGCTTGGTGCGTGTCGAGTGGCTGCTGAACTGCACCTCGACTACGCCGTGCTCAAGCGGCGAGCCGGACTGACCGGTGGCAAGGTGCGGGTTCAGGAGGCGCCCCGGTTTGTCGCGCTGTTCGCTCCGGCCGGATCGGCGACACCAGCGGGGGCTTTGCACCCGCAGTGCGTGGTCGAACTCGACAACGCGCGCGGCGCCAAGATGCGCGTGGAGCATTAGCGGCGAAGGGCTGTGCGGCCTGTCGGCGCTGTGCAGTGCATTCTGGGCGGCGTGATGATCCAGATCACGCCGCAGGGCACGCGCGCGAGGTCGCGCCCGGCCAGGTTCACGGCGCCCTCGCACAGTGGCAGGAAGCCCGCCAGCGCGCGCATCAGGGTGGTCTTGCCGACGCCGTTTCGGCCCAGCACGCCGCGAGCACGCGGCCTGGGCCCACGACGCCGCTCAGGCCGCGCAGCACCATCGTGTCGMCATAGCCGCACACCAACTTTTCGAAGCTCAGCGAGATTCCACTCATTTCCGCGTCCCCGCATACACCGCCCGCACCGCGGGATCGGACTGGGATCTCGGCCAACGTCCCCTGCGCCAGCAGCTTGCCCTGGTGCAGCAC
>NZ_JBFUIU010001597.1:0-925 GCF_056401695.1 Variovorax sp. P4_D9 | reverse complement strand
CCGCCACGCCGATGGCCTGGAACTCGGGGATCGCCGCGTACTGCACGCCGACGTAGGGCGACTTGGGCAGCGTGCTGTCGCTGGCATTGGCGCTGTCGATGGCCTTCTTCTCGGCTTCGGCGAAGCGGGCCGCCTTGGTGAATTCGGGCGAGGCGTAGGTCGACTTGCGGGTGCCGGTCGGCACCGAGCCCCAGCCTTCTTCCTTGGCCACCAGGTTGATGTAGTCCTTGGATGTCGCCCACTTGACGAAGGTCTGCGCCGCATCGACCTTCTGCGAGCCGGCCGGGATCGCCAGCGCCCAGGCCCAGAGCCAGTTCGCGCCCTTGGGCGTGACCGCCACCGGTGCCTGCGCGAAGGCCACCTTGTCGGCCACTTTGGACTGCTTCGGATCGCTCACGAACGAGGCCGCGATGGTGGCGTCGACCCACATGCCGCACTTGCCTTCGTTGAACAGCGCCAGGTTCTCGTTGAAGCTGTTGGCCGAGGCGCCGGGCGGGCCGTAGGCCTTCATGAGGTCGACGTAGAAGCCGATCGCGTCATGCCAGGGCTTGCTGTCGATCTGCGGCTTCCAGGCCATGTCGAACCACTGGCCGCCGTTAGTGTTGACCATGGTCGTCAGCAGCGCCATGTTGTCGCCCCAGCCCGGCTTGCCGCGCAGGCAGATGCCGTAGACGCCCGCCTTCGGATCGTGGATCTTGCCGGCCAGCTCCTTCACCTGGACCCAGGTCGGCCGGTCGGGCATCTGGAAGCCCACCTTGTCGGCCAGGTCCTTGCGGTACATCAGCATCGAGCTCTCGCCATAGAAGGGCGATGCATACAGCTTGCCGTCGGCCGACAGGCCGTTGCGCATCGCCGGCAGCAGGTCGTCGACGTCGTAGGCGGCGTCGGTGGCGATCGGCAGCAGCCAACCCTTCTTGGCCCAGAT
>NZ_JBFUIU010001596.1:0-927 GCF_056401695.1 Variovorax sp. P4_D9 | reverse complement strand
GCCAACGGCATCCTGAAGGCGACGAAGCTGAAGATACGGCATGTGCCAGGCACTGGCGGGCCGGCTTCGTTCGACCTGATCGGAACCATTGGCTCCTTCCGTTCAGCCGCCGATTTCCGGGTCAAGGGACAGCCTGTAAACGCCGCGAGCCCGGGCGTGGACTTCAGCAACGGCACTGCGGCCAATCTCGGCAACGGCGTCAAGGTGCATGTCCATGGCACACGAGTCCTGAACGGCGTGCTCAGCGCCACCAGCGTCGAGTTTCAATAGCGGGCGACGCTGGTGGGAATCATCTCCGCCACTTTCAAGGAGCCGGGGGCCGCGTGTTCTGCTTTGAGCCCACCTTCGAAGAACACCCGCGCAGATTGCCTGCAATACGCCGGCACCAGTTGGCCGTGGTAGGCGAGAGCCAGGGGCCTCGTACTTGGCGGCATCGGTTCCGGTCGTGTCGGCCCGCTCTTGCGCCTTGGCCTGCGCAAAGCCTGCGCGGGCTGTCGCATACGCATCGTTCACACCCGTCGTTTCCAGGTCGACGACGGTGAGCGATGACGCGGGCATGCCGTGGGCGCGGAAGTAGCCGGCCGTCGCAAGGCTGCTGGTGAAGTTGACGATCGGGTCATTGGCCCCGCCGCACAACAGCACGGATCGCGTCAGCAGCCAGTTGCGCAGGTCGYTGGCCAGCGCCGCCTTGCGCAGGCCGATCGTGGGTGCGCAGGCGAGCGGCGATGTCGTGTTGAGCGAGGCCGACTTCGCCGGCAGTGCATTGCCTCGGCCTGGACTGGCGATGCCTCGGCGAGTGCGCACCGAAGTGCCAAGTCCGGGTGGCCGCTTGCGGTGCTGATTCGCAGGGGTGACCAGATGTCCTTGCTCCACGCTGTTCGAGCCGTCCACCGATGGATCGACGAGCCGATCGTTGGTCCTTGGTCC
>NZ_JBFUIU010001595.1:0-928 GCF_056401695.1 Variovorax sp. P4_D9 | reverse complement strand
GTCGGCCGGCGTGCTCATTGATAGTTCCTTCGTCGTAAGTTTTTTATCCTACGACATTGAACGCTGTTCGCCCACCCTTGAGTCTGGACCGCCGTGGAACCTCGAAAAATGATAGAGGACCTATCGGGGCTGACCTGGTGCAACGCGGCGTCAGGCTTTGTTCAGGAATGAGGTCCACGATGTGAGCCCTCCTCCATCGACCTTGCGAGAAGGTCTTGCCCGCTTCGGCGGGCTTTTTCACGTCCGCCTGGCCGCCTCGACTTCTAGCGTCCAGATCGTCGCTCCGATGCTCAGCAGCACCTCGAGATCGGTTTGGTAGCTTTCGCTCGCCTTGTCCAAGCGGTCGATAAAGGCCGCGATGTGCGAAATCGCCTCAGTCGCAGGCAACGCACCCCCTRCCCCGGCCMTCTCGACAACGGCGAACATGACRTCGGTTCGGTTCATTGTGCGACTGTGCGCTTGACCGCCAATCGGCGCCCTGTGTCGCACCTTCAGCCCYCCGGCGTTGCGGGAMAGTCAGGCTCTGCTCAGTGGCGCGCTCCACCAACAGCGAATTACGGCTCCTCCGACGTGCAGCTTCCCGCGTTCCATGCGGTTACTCCTGATCGGTGACGGTCAAGCTGCCAGGCGGTTTCGATATCAACCATATCTATGTCGCTTGCACAGCAGTGTCTGCAAAAACCGGCGGGACGAAGTGAAAATGTACCGATGCGGATCTTTTCCTTCGTTGTTGTTTGTGCGGCGTTCGCGGCCGGGGTCGCCTTAATCAGCGACAAGGTCACGCTGCAGGGCGAGCGCACGGTCTACACCGTCAAGTGCCGGCAGGGCAGTTGGCAGGGTCTGCGCTGCAGCGGCCGCCTCGTCGCGGCCGATCGGGTGCGCTTTCGCGTGCTGAAGGCGCACCGTGAAGTTCTCTTTTGGACTGCCG
>NZ_JBFUIU010001594.1:0-929 GCF_056401695.1 Variovorax sp. P4_D9 | reverse complement strand
GCCACCGCCTGCTTGAGTCCGGCCGAGTCGTCCTCGCACGTTTGCCGGAAGGCTGCAAGAACCTGGCCCACCATCGACGCGTCGCCACCGCAATTCGCCGTGAGGAGCGCCTGGTCGATCGGGCTGACGGAGGGGGCGGCCTCCGGGCTTGAGCCGGCGTGAGCGGCGGGCGGCGAGGGGGCCCGGGGAAGCGGCAGCCATCGATCGAGCTTTTCGGTCAGCTGCGCCAGTTCCACCGGCTTGACCAGGAAGTCGTCCATGCCGGCGGCCAGGCACGCCTCGGCCTCCCCCTGCAGCGCGTTGGCGGTGCAGGCGATGATCGGCACGCGCTCGCGCCCCGCGTCGGATTCCAGCCTGCGGATGCTGCGCGTCAGTTCGTAGCCGTCCATGTGGGGCATGTGGCAGTCGGTGATGACCAGCCCGAAGCGACCCGACTTCCACATCTCGAGGGCCTGGACGCCGTCGTCGGCGGTCTGGGCGGCATAGCCCAGCGTTCGCACCTGGCGCAGGAGCAGCATGCGGTTGACGGGGTGGTCATCCACCAGCAGCACCAGCGTTCCTTCCGTCTCGGCCTGCGCGGTGCCGGGAGCCATGCGGCGCATGGCCGTGGCCGCCGGGAGCGCGCTCGCGCCGTCGGCGCCGCTGCCTGGCGGGGGCTCGGCGACGGGCAGCGTCAAATCCAGGGTCATCGTCGTGCCCTTCCCGGGCTCGCTTCCCAGGCTGATCGAGCCACCCATCATCTGCGCCAGCTGCCGGGAGATGACCAGCCCCAGTCCGGTGCCACTTGGCTGTCGTCRCGCCTCGTCACTGTCCGCCTGGCTGAACGGCTGAAACAGGCGCTGTTGGTCCTCCGCAGAGATACCGATGCCGGTGTCCTTCACCTCGAATCRCAGTTTTTCCTGTCCCTCCACCCGTCCCAGCCACTGCAC
>NZ_JBFUIU010001593.1:0-929 GCF_056401695.1 Variovorax sp. P4_D9 | reverse complement strand
ACACCATCAAGTACGCGCAGGACTTCACCAGCGAAACCGAGCTGTCGACCACGGTTCCGGCCGGCTTCGGCACCACGTTCGCCGTGGACCGCGCGATCTTGCTGGGCGGCCAGGCCGTCGCTGAAGCGCTCGCCGCGCACAAGGACTCCAGCGTTCCGTTCTTCTGGAGCGAGAAGGAGCTGGACCACGGCGACAAGGTCGAGCTGCTGCTCGGCGCCATCCGCGGCGTCTCGAAGGTTCGCTTCGAGATCGACTACGGCAGCGGCAAGCAGATGACGGACTACGGCGCGATCGCCATCGACACCGCCGTGCCGATCATCGGCGCCCGCAACTGATAGGCACCTGGGCCGGGAGTGATCCCGGTCCGGCCTCGTCTCATCAATCCATCAGGAGCACAACATGCCCACCGTTACCAAGACCCAGTTCCGCGCACGTCAATTCCACAACGCGCCGTACGGCAACGATTCGTCGTTGCACTTCCAGCTCAAGACCGACGCCACTGGCGCCGCGATCGATTCCGACTCCATCGTTGCCCTAGGCATCGGTGACAAGGTCGTCCTCGGCCCGCTGCAGGATGGCATGCGCCTGGACGACAGCCAAGTCATCGTCTCCACAGCCATGACCGCGGCCGTCACCGGCTCGCTTGGCTTCGAGTACGAAGACGGCATCGACGACCCGACCGTCCCGCAGAGCGCGACCTTCTTCGGCACGGGCCTCGTGCTCAACGCCACCGGCCGGCTGCGCAACGCGACTTCCAACGCCAACGTGACGCTGCCCAAGGCCGCGAACCTGATCCTCACGATCGCCGGCGCCGCAAACGCCAAGGTTTCGCAGCTGGACATCCTCATCAAGGGCGAGATGAAGGGCTTCCGCTAATCAGCGGCTTCCCCCAGGGAAAGGGCCCATAGCGGCCCTTTCCTCCATCCACC
>NZ_JBFUIU010001592.1:0-930 GCF_056401695.1 Variovorax sp. P4_D9 | reverse complement strand
AGCCCGGGTCGCTCGCCGGGCCCACCTTGAGTGCGCCTACGCGCCCGGCCAGCTTGTCGGCGAAGGCGTCATGCAGGCGCTCGTGCACGAACACGCGGTTCGGGGACACGCAGGTCTGCCCGCCGTTGCGGAACTTGGCCGCCATCAGGCCTTCGACGGCAGCATCGATGTCTGCGTCCTCGAACACGATGAAGGGCGCGTTCCCGCCGAGCTCGAGCGACAGCTTCTTGAGCGTATCGGCCGAGCGGCGCGCCAGGTGCTGGCCCACCGGCGTCGAGCCGGTGAAGCTGATCTTGCGCACGCGCGCATCGTCCAGCCACACGTCCACCACCTCGGGCGTGCGCTCGCGCGAGGCGGTCACGATGTTGATCACCCCCGCCGGCACCCCGGCCTCCTGGGCCAGCTTGACCAGGGCCAGCGATGTCAGCGGCGTGTCCTCGGCCGGCTTGCAGACCACGGTGCATCCGGCCGCGAGCGCCGGCGCGATCTTGCGCGCGATCATGGCCGCCGGGAAGTTCCACGGCGTGATGGTGGCGACCACGCCCACCGGCTCCTTCAGCGCGAACATGCGCCGTCCCGGCACCGGCGCGGGAATCACGTCGCCATTGGCGCGCGTGGCCTCCTCGGCAAACCACTCGATGTAGCTGGCGGCATAGGCCACCTCGCCCCGGCCCTCGGCCAGCGGCTTGCCCTGCTCGCGCGAGATCAGGCGGCCCAGGTCCTCCTGGTGCGCCATCACCAGGTCGTTCCAGCGTTTGAGGATCCGGGCGCGCTCCTTGGCCGGCACGGCGCGCCACGCCGGGAAGGCGGCATGCGCCGCATCGACGGCCGCGCGCGCATCGGCCGCGTTGCCATCGGGCACGCTCGCGAACACGGCGCCAGTCGCGGGGTCGCTCACATCAAGGCGGCGCGCATCGCTCGCGTCACGCC
>NZ_JBFUIU010001591.1:0-933 GCF_056401695.1 Variovorax sp. P4_D9 | reverse complement strand
CGGCAGAACTGAGTCTAGGACAGCCAATAAAGAGAGATGTCCCTGTTCCGGCAGGCTGCCCGATCAATCTCCGCCTTGACTGCTTTCCTCGCCAGATGAAGGGGAGGCACGGCGAGTGGCTTGTAACCCTCGTTTTGAGGAACGTCACGTCGCTTGGGCAAGGCGCTGACGATAGGGAATTGATCCTCTATCAGTCGTTCTTCGAAGTGCAGGCGAGCTCGGGTTCGCTGCTCCGCTATCCGGAGAGCACACGACCATTCGAGAGCCTTGATTCCGACGAGCAATCACTTGCGCTTCTATATCGGGAATCAGCGACCTATGGCATCGGTCACGGCTGCGCGGCCGCCTGGGACTCTGCGCCGGGCGAAGTTCCGTCGGCACTCCAAGCGGACGCGATGCCAACCGTTGAGCTTCCAAGCATGACGCCTGACATCATGCTGAACAACGGCGTGTTGTCCCTGAAAATGCGCGACCTCGCAGACCTGTCGCCAGACGGTCAGGGTCCGACGTGGGACGCTCTGAAGCTCGTTTCAGACGGCTACAGAGATTGGATTGAGCATCGCCGGCAAGAAGTTTCGGCGCTTCCCGTTAGGTTCAGGAGCGTCGCCGATTCCCATCTGAAATTATGTCAAGAATGTCTCGACCGCATTGACGAGGGCATTGAGCGAATCCGCGGTAACAAGGACGACCGTGATGCTTTTCGACTTGCGAACAAAGCAATGCTGTTGCAGCAAATTGCGACCAAGCAGTTACAGAAAAGAGAAGCGTCGTGGGACGCGATCGGACAAAGGGTTTCCATTAAAGGGCCCCACGCGTCGCCATGGACAATATTTTCAAACGCCGACGAGGACAGCGGCCGGATAGGTTCGTGGCGGGCGTTCCAGATTGCCTTTCTCCTCATGTCCCTCTGCGGACTCTCAGATCCAACAGACC
>NZ_JBFUIU010001590.1:0-939 GCF_056401695.1 Variovorax sp. P4_D9 | reverse complement strand
GACTTGAACCGCGGACCTGTCCGCCTGCGTGTGTCCGGCTTGGGGCAGGCAATCGTAGGACTCGAATGACCGGACAGGGCCCACCGAAGCGAACCCATTTCCGTGGGCGGACTGTCCGCAAACGCAGCGCCTCCGATCAGTCCTCGAGCGCCTCGTGGCCGGAAGCATTTCCGCCACCGAAAACCAGCCCGGGCCCGATCTTTGCCGATAGCGAGATCATGCGTCGGCGAAGCGCCCACGAACGGAGCCCCTCGGATCAGTCCTCGATCGCCTCRGGAARCGGCARTGACSCYGCCCATCGGGAATATGGCGATGATTTCGATCGATGACGGGCCGCTATTGCGCGGGTTTTACAGCGGGTGCGCCGCGCAGGTCGATGTCGGAAWAATAGGAGATCCCGCGAGCYTTGGTGTTGTCCGAGTCGGCCTGGATCGCGACCCCCACCACGTCCGGCAAYGTATCSCCGGCYTCRGCGCCGAAGGCTCGCTTGTAGTCGGGCAGCARGTTGCGGCGCTCGGTCAGCCAGCCGCCGGCCTTGTCAGTCGCGCCTGATTCGATCACGTCCATGCGTATGCGCTTGGTRAAGGCGTTGTCGAATTCGCTGCCCTTGCTTTCCTTGACGTCCCAGACGTAGCAGAGGGTTTGGGTGGGCACCGATTCGCCGGTCGAGCCTTTTGCCAGTGCGAGCTTGGTGCGCTCGCCCACCGACAGCCGCTCGGCCGGGAAGTCGAAGAAGACGCAGATCTTAGCCGCGCCGTCGTCGCCGCTCTTGGTGCGCAGATCGGCACCCTCCACGAATTCCTCGACCTTCCAGCGCCAAGCCAGCGTGGCCTCGTCGTTGAGTTGAACCCGCGTGGGATGGACCAGGTTGCCGTAGGACTTGTCGGCATCGACCTTGAGCACCTTCTGGCCATCGAGCTGCGTGACCTCGAACTTCGT
>NZ_JBFUIU010001589.1:0-945 GCF_056401695.1 Variovorax sp. P4_D9 | reverse complement strand
GCTCAGGATGGGTCGACTACATGTTCCCGAAACCCGGGCAGACCCAACCATCGCAAAAATGGGCCTACGTAAAGGCCGTGAAGGTCGATGGAGTTCCGGGCCTGGTCGCTTCGGGCTTCTATCCTTAGAGGGGTCATTTCCCCCGGCTGACAGTGTCAAGTGCTCGGGCCGGCATGCCGTAATCAAGCGTTTGCCCCGCAATCCACGATCGTCAGCCTTCTTGTCCGCAGGGGTTGAGGCCATGGCCGGGAGCGTTCCCGGCGGCTCTCGATCGGGCGAACCCTAGCGGGGGTGGCGAAGATTCCCGCACTGGGCGACTCGATCAGCGCCTGCAGAGCGGACTCGTCTTCTGCCAGCGTCTCCTCGAACAGTCGGCGCTGCTCGGCGCTCACGGGGTTTGAGCGCATCGACGATGGAATCGTCGCCACGGACTATGCGCATTCCTGGGTGCTAGTGTCGCCCCGCGAAACCGTGCAAGCATGCCCAGTCGGTGCCACTGGGATTAGTGCGTCAGGCCCGGCGCCGGCGCGCGATGCGAACGGCCTCAAGCCATGTGTCGAGGTTGAATTGCTGACCAGTCTCAGCGCTGCGCACGGTCAACACCTGGTGCAGGAAGATCACGCGCACGTCGCCCGGTGCGTCGGTGTGGCCGACGATCAGCTGCTTCTCCAAGTCGAGGCGCTGTACCTGCAACACGTTCTGCACCTTCTTGCCGTTCACGTCGATGTAGCGAATCCGCATGCGCGGCGTCTCGTCGACCGTCGTTGCGGTCTCATCCTGGGTAGCCCATTCGGGAAGGGTTTCGAGTTCGCTGGAATGCAAGCGCCCGCGTGTGGTCGGAATCACCTCGTCGAGCGGGACATATCCCGAGCGCAGGCGCGCAGCCTCGACCCGGCGCTTCGCCTCGACCCGCACTGCCTTTCGTCGCAACGAGTGATAAAGGAG
>NZ_JBFUIU010001588.1:0-949 GCF_056401695.1 Variovorax sp. P4_D9 | reverse complement strand
AGCTTGAACCATTCGTCCCGTTGTTCTCCAACCTCATCCGGGAGCATTACGAAGTCGCCCACTGCGATGGTGTCAGGCCCATTGGCTTGCACCGCTACCTTGGCTTCGCGTGTGCTGCAGTCCAACAGGAAGATCGGAAATTCATCCGGCGCCCCCCTGAGAACCGCCTTCACCTCGTGGACTTCCTCGACCAACTCGATGTGAAGGACGTCATCGAGGTCGCTGTACTGACCGAGATCGCATCCCGCGGCTGCGGCAAGCGAGCCAAGTGACAGGTTGGTTGTGGAGCGGCCTGTCATTGCGCCTCCGTGGCTTCGACAGCGACTTCGGCTTCGGCATTCGCGTCCCGCACCGCGGTCGTCGCGCTTACCAAGCAATGGCCAGCGTCCAGATTCATGAGGATCACGCCCGATGCGGAGCGGCCCGTCTCGAGAATTTCCTTCACTGCGACACGATTGCTCACGCCGTTCGACGAGAGAATGATGAGGTCCTGCTCTTCGGTAGCGCCCATCGCGGTGACCAGCATGCCGGTCTTGGTGTTTGCCTTGAAGGCGATCACGCCGCCACCGGCGCGGCCTTGGACCGGGAACTCGTCCACGGCGGTACGCTTGCCCACGCCGTTCTCGCCAACGCACAGCAGGTGCAGGCCATTCGAGCCACCGTCCGGAACGATTGCGGCGCCGACGAGCGACTCGCCCTTATCCAGCTTGATGCCGCGAACGCCGGCGGCTGTGCGACCCATCACGCGGACGTCGGAAGCTTCGAACCGAATGGCATTGCCCGAATCGGCCACCAGCATCACGTCGTCTCGGTCCCGGACTGCGAAGGCGCCGATCAGCACGTCACCATCGTCCAGGCCGACACCCTTCACGCCGCCCTTGCGTGTCGCGCCGTCGTAGTCCTCGATCGCGGTGCGCTTGACCTGGCCGCTGCGAGTGACGGTCAGCAC
>NZ_JBFUIU010001587.1:0-949 GCF_056401695.1 Variovorax sp. P4_D9 | reverse complement strand
GCGCGGCGCCGGCATCAAGGTGCCTGACGTTGCCACGCTGGTGGACAAGCTCAAGAACGAAGCGAAGGTGATCTGATCATGACCGTACTTGTTATTGCCGAACACGACCACGCCACGCTGAAGCCGGCGACCCTCAAYACCGTGACCGCGGGCATTGCCTGCGCCAGCGGCGACGTCCACGTGCTGGTGGCCGGAGCCAACGCCGCCGAAGCCGGCAAGGCCGCCTCTCAAGTCGCAGGCGTTGCCAAGGTGATCGTCGCCGACAGCCCCTCCCTGGCCGAGAACCTCGCCGAGAACGTCGCCGCCCAGGTGCTSGCGATCGCSAAGAACTAYAGCCACATCCTGTTCCCCTCGACCGCCAACGGCAAGAACGTCGCCCCACGCGTGGCCGCCCTGCTCGACGTGGCGCAGATCAGCGATGTCACCAAGGTCGACAGCCCCGACACCTTCGAGCGACCGATCTACGCCGGGAACGCSATTGCGATCGTGCAGAGCAGCGATGCGATCAAGGTGATCACGGTGCGCACSACGGGCTTCGATGCGGCAGCGGCCACGGGCGGCAGTGCAGCGGTCGAGRCCGTAGACGGCGTCGCCGACAGCGGCAAGTCGAGCTTCATCGGCCGCGAGGTCACCAAGAGCGAGCGCCCCGAACTGACGGCCGCCAAGATCATCGTCTCGGGCGGCCGGGCCCTGGGCAGCGCCGAGAAGTTCCAGGAAGTGATGGCGCCGCTGGCCGACAAGCTCAACGCGGGCCTGGGCGCCAGCCGCGCAGCCGTCGACGCAGGCTACGCCCCGAACGACTGGCAGGTCGGCCAGACCGGCAAGATCGTCGCGCCGCAGTTGTACATCGCCTGCGGCATCTCGGGCGCGATCCAGCATCTGGCGGGCATGAAGGACTCGAAGGTGATCGTGGCGATCAACAAGGACGAGTGGCGATCAACAAGGACGA
>NZ_JBFUIU010001586.1:0-950 GCF_056401695.1 Variovorax sp. P4_D9 | reverse complement strand
CGATGGGGTTGCGAATCTCCATCAACTCACTCGGAAGGGGAAGCCCCATGACTATTTTGTACGTTGGCATCGATCTCGCCAAGACCGTTTTCGCCGTCCACGCAGTGAATGAAGCCGGCAAGTCCGAGCTCGTGCGTCCGAACGTGGCGCGAGCCAAGTTGCTCGAATTGATCGTGTCGCTGCCGCCCTGCGTGATCGGCATGGAAGCGTGCTCCGGCGCGCACCACTGAGCGCGCCTGTTCATGGCCCACGGTCACACGGTGCGCCTGATGGCACCGAAGTTCGTCAGCCCGTATCGCCTGTCCGGCAAGCGTGGCAAGAATGACGCCGCCGACGCAGCGGCGATCTGCGAAGCGGTACAGCGGCCCAACATGAGATTCGTGCCGATCAAAAGCTTGCAGCAGCAGTCACAGCTGAGCGTGCATCGCGTGCGCCAGGGATTCATCGAGCAGCGCACGGCAACCATCAATCGGATCCGCGGATTGCTCAGCGAGTTCGGCATCGTGCTGCCGCTGAAGGCATCGACCGTGCGTCGCCACGCCGCAGCTTGCCTGGAGGGTCTGCCCGGGTGGAGCAACACCGTCGTCGGCTCAGCGAATTGATGCGGCTGGACGAGCGGATTGCGCTCTACGACCGACACGTCGCGCAGATGGCGCGCGAAGACACTCGGGCCCAGCAGCTCATGCGCCTGCTCGGCGTCGGCCAAACCACCGCCACCGCGCTGCTGGCGATGACGGCCATGAGTTCAAGTGCGGTCGCCAGTTTGCTGCGCTCGGCTTGGTGCCCAGCCAGTACAGCTCGGGAGGCAAGGCACGACTGGGCCACATCACGAAAGCGGGCGATCCGTACATGCGATCGCTGCTGGTCCTGGGCGCCCGAGCGGTACTCAACTCAGCCACGAACAAAACTGATGCGGTCAGCCAATGGGCTGCGGCGTTGGCCGAGCGAGC
>NZ_JBFUIU010001585.1:0-951 GCF_056401695.1 Variovorax sp. P4_D9 | reverse complement strand
TCTCTGGATGCTCGGCGGCGAGCTCGTGCGGCGCCGCTACGAAGATAACGAGCTTGCCCGAATGGACGTCTTCGACGCCCTCCAGCAACTCGTCCAAGACGACGGAGGTCCCTTCATGGGCTCACGCATCAGTGAAGCAGAACAGGACTCACTGGACGCTACGTGTAGAAAGCTGTGTCGGTTCCTGAGCGCGTCGTCTGGCAAAGTAGGCATGCGAAAAAGCACCCACAAATAGTCCCAACGAACCGAAAAAAAAGGCACACGCCGAACCAACCGAAATCCTGAACTATGCCCAGCGGCGTGCTCACATATTCGTGGACCACCTCGTGGGGCCACCAGGACAGTTCCCTCTGCGTTAGATACTGGCCCACCAAGTGATCCCACAGCACCAGCAACACTGCCAATCCTCTCAACGTATCGATGAAGTCAATACGCGCGCCCGCTGGTCCTCCCTCGAGTCGGGTACTCAGGTTCCCGACGTCGGGAGCCACCTTCGTGACGATCACGCCGCCAACGCGAGTGACCGGCAACTCTTTGTCCTTCATCAAATTCCTTTTGAAGCGGCCGTGAATCGACCACCCATGGCCGCCACCACCGGCCGCGCGAGATGATAGCCCTTGCATGCCCTGAGCGTTCACGCGTGAGGGCTGGCGCCAACTGCAATCGCACGTCGTTCTGGAATTCGAGGCTACCGTCTGCGAGGACCCCACGGTTCATGTCACAGAACATGCTCGTAACGGCAGCTTAAATTGATTCGAGGTGTGGCTGAACTTGTTTCGGGTCCTTCGTCCACCCGATCTGGACCGCGCCGTCTAAGCCGCCTCGAAACCGCCGCCATCTTTGTGTTGCCACAGAAGTTCGGTGACGTACTTGCTGGCTCGCACCTCCTTGCATCCGAGCAGGTACTCGAACGCTTCACTGGCGAGCCAACCGCCCCAGCTCCTGCTGAAG
>NZ_JBFUIU010001584.1:0-954 GCF_056401695.1 Variovorax sp. P4_D9 | reverse complement strand
GAAGTGATCCGGCGCGAGTTCCGCCAGTACGAAGCCTCCTGGTACGACGGCGACAAGATCAAGCTGTCGCGCGAGCGGGTCGACCGCCTGGGCTTCTTCAAGGAAGTCACGGTCGACACGCAGGAAGTGCCGGGCGTGCCCGACCAGGTCGACCTGACAATTGAGGTGACCGAGAAGCCGACCGGTTCTCTGCAGCTGGGCGCCGGCTTCTCGAGCGCCGACAAGGTCAGCCTGACCTTCGGCATCTCGCAGGAGAACGTGTTCGGCTCGGGCAACTACCTCGGCGTCCAGGTCAACACCAGCAAGTACAACCGCACGCTGTCGCTGGTCACCACCGATCCCTACTTCACGAAGGAAGGGATCTCGCGCAGCTTCAGCCTCTACACCACGACCACCCAGCCCTATTACGCCAACATCGACGGTAACTACAGGCTGACCAACGAAGGCGGGTCGATCCGTTTCGGCGTGCCGTTCAGCGAGCGCGACACGGTGTTCTTCGGCGCCGGCGTGGAGCGTTATCGCTTCGACCCCGGGACCTCCCTTGCCGGCTACGTGCCGAACTCCTACCAGACCTATTTCGGCTGCCTCACCGGACCGAACAACCTCCTGCTGTTTTGCAACAACCCGAGCGTCTCGGGCGTCCCGTTGACCATCGGCTGGGCCCGCGACGACCGCGACAGCGCGCTGGTGCCGACCAGCGGCATCCTGCAGCGCGCCAACCTCGAGGTCGGCGTTGGCGGGGACATGAAGTACTACAAGGCCGCCTACCAGTACCAGCAGTTCTTCCCGCTCAGCAAGCAGTACACCTTCGCGATCAATGGCGATTTGGGCTACGCCGGGGCGTACAGCGGCCAAGTCTACCCGATCTTCAAGAACTTCTACGCCGGCGGCCTGGGTTCGGTTCGCGGCTTCGAGCAGAACTCGCTCGGCCCGCGTGACATCCCGCTGTTCGGC
>NZ_JBFUIU010001583.1:0-955 GCF_056401695.1 Variovorax sp. P4_D9 | reverse complement strand
GCTTACGACGCCATCGCTGTCGACAGGCGCCCACAGGGAAGTCAGATCGCAGCGCTGCTGGAATTTTTAGGGTCTAAGCAATTTCAAGGTGCGCTAGCCCGGTTCGGTCTGCAACCCGTGCAGATTGCTTTGGGTAGCAGGCGGCGGCCAAGGGGGATCGTGTGACGCTCTTGCGGGCAGCTGCATCCGGCGACCAAACCTTAGAGCCGGGACGCCTCACGTCTAAGGCGTGTGTCGCGGCTCCCTGTCTTGGCTGGGGCAAGCGGATTGCCACCACGGCCCAGCATCTCGGGGTCCGCAACTTCTTGCGTACTGCCCCGCACGACCAAGGAAGGCGCGGAAATGGAGCGGTAGGGCGGAAGCGGCGTCGTCCGCTGCCGCAACTGATGCAAGAACCACAAGCCGCAGGAGGTGGCCATTTCAGACACCGGAAGGCTGATCGTCGTCAAGCCAGCGCCCCACCAGGCGAACCCGGCCTCGTCGCCGAAGCCCACCACCGAAAGGTCCTCGGGCACGCGAATCCCCATAGCGATGCATTCGTTGACGACGGCGTGCGTGTGCCGCACACCAGCGATCACAACGGCCGACGGAGGGCGCTCCAGCCGCAGCAGGCCGCCAAGGCCTGCGCCGCTCGCCAACTCGTCGTCGGGTGCGCCACACAACTCCAGTGCGGGATCATGACTGGCGCTCAGCGCCAGTGCATCGCGGTAGCCCTTCAATCGCGCGGCGCCTGTCGGCAAATCCATCGGCGGGCCGATGTATGCGATGCGCCGGTGACCAAGCTGCAGGAGATGTTCCACAGCCAGACCCAACGCCCGGACGTCATCTATCCCAAACCACTGCTTCCCCAAACTGGTGTGCTCGCGCAGCAACTGAATGTGTGGCATGGTCTGCAGAAGCTTTGCTGTCGCAGGCAGCGGCCGCGCGCAGGGCACCAGAATCATCCCGGCGACAT
>NZ_JBFUIU010001582.1:0-956 GCF_056401695.1 Variovorax sp. P4_D9 | reverse complement strand
CTCTTCGACTGCTCGACGAGTGAGGCCATCCCGCACACCGGAAAGGTGCTCCTTCAATTCGTCCAAGCTGCGCTCGCGGGTGACTGGGCACAATAAGAATGCGGCGAGATCCTTCCCGGAGAATGGAATAGGTAGCAGCGGCGAGTCTTGCGGGTCTGCGTCCAGGAGCGCACATTGTGGAGCCCAGAGCAGGGCTGGGACGCTCGCAGCAGCTTCCGCGAAACCATCAGAAAGGTAAACACCATCCTCGCGCAGTTTGAGGTCGCTGCCGATGGCAATCAACCCAAATATCCGCTCAGCAACCTTCAGCCCGTAGGGGTTGGCCTCATTCATCTGCAATCCTTCAAAACGCATCCTTCGTGAGGGAGCCCCAGCAGGCGGGTGAAGGTGTCCCGCTCTTCGGCCCGTCGGCCTAGCTGGGGCGAACTTGGTTATGCCGCCGGCCGCAGGGGAATCACATCCGCACCGGTCGCAAGCTTGTCGAGGTAGTCCGCCCAGCGCTGCATCATTTCGGCCCGCTGCTTCACATACTGGGTCCGGTTGTAGGCCCGGCCATTGGCGTCCTTCACGGCGTGCGCGAGCTGAGCCTCGATCACCAGGGGATCGATCTCCAGCACCTCGGCCAGCAGCGTGCGCGCGGTGGCGCGGAAGCCGTGCACCGTCTGCACCGTGGGTCCGTAGCCGAGGGTCAGTAACGCCGCACGCAAGGTGTTGTCGCTGATGGGTCGCTCATGGCTGCGCTCGCCGGGGAACACCATCACGCCGTGGCCGGTGATAGGGTGGAGCTTGCGCAGAATGTCAACGGCCTGGGTGGGCAGCGGCACCAGGTGCGGGTTGCCGTTTTCCTTTCCGTCGATGCGCCGCTTCATCCGGGCAGCGGGAACCGTCCACATTGCCGCCTCGAGGTCGATCTCCGACCACGCCGCGCCGCGCAGCTCATTGGGCCGCTGAAACAG
>NZ_JBFUIU010001581.1:0-957 GCF_056401695.1 Variovorax sp. P4_D9 | reverse complement strand
GATCTGGCGGTGCTCGCGCGCATAGACGGCCATCGATTCGTCGCTCAGGTTCTTGCGCCGGTACAGCGACAACTCCTTGATCAGCTTGCGGTAGGTGGCGACCAGCTTTGCGTTGCCCGCCAGCGCGACCAGGCGGTCGTGGAACTGCAGGTTGACCCGGTGGTAGTCGGGCGCATTGCCGGCCTTGGCCGCGCGGTCCATCGCATCGACGAGCTGGCGCAGTTCGCGCACTTCGGCCGGACGGATGGTCTCGGCGACCTTGCGGCCGACGTAGAGGTCCATCACCGCGCGGACTTCGAAGATCTCGAGCGCTTCCTCGATCGGCACGTCGCGCACGAACACGCCGCGGTTCTTCTCGGTGCGCACCAGGCCGGCTTCCTCGAGCATGCGGAAGGCCTCGCGCACCGGGCCGCGCGAGACGCCGAGCCGGTCGGCCAGCGCGCCTTCGGTGAGCTTCTCGCCGGGACCGAGTTCGCCTTCCGCAATCATGCGTTCGATCTCGGTCTGCACCAGGTTGGCGAGCGAGTTGCCCTGCAGTTGTGCAATGGCTGCCTGGGGCGAGAGCGTCGGCGACATGGCGCGATCGTAGGTCACCTTTTGTAAATTGTCTACGATTTACAAAACTGAGGGTCCGGCCTTGGGCCCGCGACCGTGCGGCCGGGCTTCAGTCGCTCAGGTCGGGGCGCTCGCGCATGAAGCGCGCAAAGCGCGGTAGGCCGCTCGGGTTGGTGCCGTTGTAGCGGTAGCTGACCCAACTGCCGATCGGCGGCGGCTTCTCGCGCTCGGCGTCGCTGAAGCCGCTGCCGAGCTTGAAGCGCTTGCCGTCGGGGGTCTCGACCCACATCGCGCCCATCCGGCCGCCATGCTTGCCGCGGCCCGGGACATAGGAGATCACGCGCGCCTCGGCGTCGTCGTACGGCTTGACCTTGACCAGGTCGGTGTTGCGTTCGGCCCGGT
>NZ_JBFUIU010001580.1:0-962 GCF_056401695.1 Variovorax sp. P4_D9 | reverse complement strand
GTTCACATTCCGCTCGTCCGAGCCTCGATCGCTTTCACTACCGCGCATCTGGTTGGCGGCGTCGCGCGAGAGCGTGAGGGCTCATGAGGCTCGTCGCGTCGAGCTGGACGAGGTGGAGCAGACCATCGCGTACGTTCGGTCGTCTCGACTGCGAACGGTCCAACAACGTCATCCACTCGGCGAATAATTCTGCGAGATGGTGCATCGAAACTTCGTGGGCGATGTAGTGAAGACGTGACGCTCACAAGATTCTACTTGAGCCGCTTGAGAGAGCTTCAGCTGATGCAGCGGTGAGCGCCGATTCGCGTCGAGCGATTGGTCGGACGTCACTCTTGAATGCGCACGGTAGATGGAAAGAGAAACTTACCGTGCGCGGCAAAAAATCCATCTCGACATTCCAGCGTGCAACTTTCAAACTCACCTCATCGCAAGCAGATGGGTAAATTGAATGTCAACGAACAAGCCAGCGCCGCTTCCTCTCGAAGGCGTCAAAGTTATCGAACTCACGCACCTCATCGCCGGGCCCTACTGCGGGCAGCTGTTGGCGGAGGAGGGGGCGCAAGTCATCAAGGTCGAACCACCAAACGGTGAACTCTCACGTCATCGCGAACCGATGCGCCGCGCGGATGACGGCAGCGTTTCGGCCCACTACGGTTCATTGAATCGGGGCAAGCAGAACATCGCCCTCGACTTGAAGAATCCAGAGGGCATGGCGATCTTTCACAAGCTGTTGGAAACGGCACACGTCTTTGTCACCAACATGCGCGCTGCCGCGCTGGAGCGCCTGGGCATCCATCCAAACACGCTGAAGGAGCGCTATCCGAGGCTCGTGGTCGCGATCATTTCCGGTTTTGGCATGGAAGATTCCGGCGAATACGCGGAGCGCGCGGGCCTGGCCATGGTGGCCGAGGCGATGACGGGCACGACCGGGCTCACACGCGATCACGCTGGCAATCCTGTGT